>JAICVH010000044.1 GCA_025935435.1 Burkholderiales bacterium | reverse complement strand
GATCGGCCCGCCCACGGCGACCGGAAAGAAAAACGGCACCTCGACGGGCGCCTGGGCCAGCGCACTCGCCGCGGCGACCACGAGCGCCGAAGCGCCCAAGAGCGTACGAACCTTCGCAAGCAGCTTCATCGTTCCTCCTTCGACGGGTGATTCAGGGCTCTAGGCCAAGAGCGTTGGCGACGATGCGCGCGTCGCGAGCGGCGCGCGCAGACCGTCGGCATCGAAATAGTGCTGGGCGCCCGGTACCCAGCGAATCCAGGTTGCGTCGCCGGCGGCGAGGCCTACGCTGCCAGGCACGCGGACTGCGACCGCCTGCGTTCCCACGCGGCAACTGACGAGCGAATCGCCGCCGAGATACTCGACGCTTTCGACACCCGCGCGCACGCCGGACTCGAACGCGAGCGTCATGTGCTCGGGGCGTATGCCGAGCTGACCGGTCGCGCGACTTGCCTCGGTGACGACCGGACCTTGCGTACCGGCGATGACGGCGCCGTCGCCGGTCACTTCGAGATGCAAAAGATTCATCGGCGGCGTGCCGATGAAGCGCGCGATGAACGTGTTCGCGGGATCCTCGTACAGGTCGACCGGCGTGCCGTCCTGCTCGATTCGACCGGCGCACATCAGCACGACGCGATCGGCCATCGACATCGCCTCGACCTGGTCGTGCGTGACGTACACCATCGTGATGCCGAGCTTTCGCTGCAGTGCGCGGATCTCGAGGCGCATTTCCGCGCGAAGCTGTGCATCCAGGTTCGACAGCGGTTCGTCCATCAGGCAAACCGGCGCCTCCGCAATGATGGCGCGGCCGAGCGCGACACGCTGCTGCTGGCCGCCTGAAAGCTGTGACGGCTTGCGCGCGAGCAACGCGCCGAGACCGAGCAGATCGGCGACGCGGCGAAGGCGCAGATCGCATTCGGCACGGGACACGCGTCGTACGCGCAGGCCGAACAGGATGTTCTCGGCGACGCTCAGGTGCGGAAACAGCGCGTAGCTCTGGAACACCATCGCGATCGAGCGCGCGGCGGGCGGCAGTCCGGTCACGTCCCGGTTGGCGATGGAAATGCGGCCCGCGTCTGCCGCTTCGAGCCCCGCGATCAGCCGGAGCGTCGTCGACTTGCCGCACCCCGATGGCCCGAGCAGCACGTTGAGCGTGCCGGCGTCGAATGCGAACGACACATCGTCGACGGCACGTACGCTGCCTTCGCCGGTCGTCCAGACCTTGCTGACGCGCTCTGCGGCGATCGCCGACATCCGGGGTCAGCCAAACAGCGCCGTAAGCGCGGCACCCGGATCGGGTGCGCGCATGAACGCTTCGCCGACCAGGAACGCGTTGACCCCGTGGCGACGCATCTGCGCGACGTCCCGTTGCGCGACGATGCCGCTTTCCGTCACGACGATCCGGTCGCCGGGGATGCGCGGCAAAAGCTCGACGGTCGTATGCAACGAGACGCCGAACGTCCGCAGATTGCGGTTGTTGATGCCGATCAGCGGCGTCGACAAGCGGAGCGCGCGCTCGAGCTCGGAAGCACCGTGCACTTCGACCAGAACATCCATGCCGTGGTGGAGCGCGCAGGCCTCGAGCGCCGCGAGGCGTGCATCGTCGAGCGCAGCGACGATCAGCAGCACGGCGTCGGCACCGAGCGCACGCGACTCGACGATCTGGTACTCGTCGATGATGAATTCCTTGCGCAGCACCGGCATCGTGCACGCGTTACGCGCTGCCGCCAGGTCTTCGGGCGCCCCCTGGAAGAACGGTCGATCGGTCAGGACCGACAGGCAGGTCGCATCGGCTTTCGCATACGACGCCGCGATGGAGGCTGGATCGAACTGATCGCGCAGCACGCCCTTGCTTGGGCTCGCGCGCTTGATTTCGGCGATGACCGCCGGGCGACCGGCCGCGATCCGCGCACGAATCGCCGACACGAATCCGCGCGGCGGCGTCGCCGCGGCGGCCTCGCGCTCGACGACGTCGAACGGTCGCTCGACCTGCGCCGCGATCACTTCCTCGGCCTTGACGGTCATGATCCTCGCGAGGATGTCGCCGTCGCGCATTGCAGGCTGCTGAGACATCAGGCGGGCTGACCGAGACGCTTCGTCGCTGCCGTGAATGCATCGAGTTTGCCCATCGCCGCCCCGCTTGCGATCGCGGCACGGGCGCGTTCGATCCCATCGCCGATCGACGTTGCGATGCCGGCCGCGTACAGCGCCGTCCCGGCGTTCAGCACGACGATTTCACGCGGCGTGCCTTCGATGCCGCGAAGCGCCTCCAGCACCATTTCCTTCGATTCGGCGGCATCGGTCACCTTGAGCCCGCGATTCGACTTCATGTGCAGGCCGAAATCTTCGGGATGGATTTCGTACTCGGTGACCTCGCCATCGCGCAGTTCACCGACCATCGTCGCTGCGCCGAGCGACACCTCGTCCATGCCATCCTTGCCGTACACGACGATCGCCCGGCGGCTGCCGAGCCGTTGCAGCACGCGGACATGGATACCGACCAGGTCCGGATGAAACACGCCGATCAGGTGATTGGCCGCACCCGCGGGATTGGTCAGCGGACCCAGGATGTTGAAGATCGTTCGCACGCCGAGCTCCTTGCGCACCGGCGCTGCGTGTTTCATCGCCCCATGATGATTCGGCGCGAACATGAATCCGATGCCGGTGGTCGCGATGCTTTCGGCGACTTGCGCAGGCGTCAACAGGATGTTCGCTCCGAGCGCTTCGAGCACGTCCGCGCTGCCGGATTTGGACGACACCGAGCGATTGCCGTGCTTTGCGACGCGCGCGCCCGCTGCTGCGGCAACGAACATCGACGCCGTCGAGATGTTGAACGTATGCGATGCATCGCCGCCGGTACCGACGATGTCGAGCAGGTCCTGCGGATCTTCGACATCGACCTTGGTCGCGAACTCGCGCATCACCTGCGCCGCGGCGGCGATCTCGCCGATCGTTTCCTTCTTGACGCGAAGGCCGACGGTCAGCGCAGCGATCATCACCGGCGACACCTCGCCGCTCATGATCTGTCGCATCAGCGACAGCATCTCGTCGTGAAAGATTTCGCGGTGCTCGATCGCGCGTTGCAGCGCGTCCTGGAGCGTAATGGCCATGGCTTGTCCGGTCGTGCGCGCGCGGGTGGTACTCCCGCCGCCCGGAGCGCAGTTTAAAGGAAGCTTCGCGGGGTTCGTGCAGCGCCGACGTCGGGCGCTCGGCCGGCCCGTCTAGACCGTTGCCGCGAGGAAGTTCGCAAGCACCTGCCGGCCATGCTCGGTCAGGATCGCCTCCGGATGGAACTGGACGCCTTCGACTGGAAGTTCGCGATGCCGCACGGCCATGATTTCACCGTCGTCGGCGGTTGCCGTCACGTCGAGCACCGGCGGCAGGCTCGCGCGCTCGATGGCGAGCGAGTGGTAGCGCGTCGCATTGAACGGCGATGGTACGCCAGCGAATACGCCGCGCTGATCATGGACGATCGACGACAGCTTGCCGTGCATGACGCGTTCTGCGCGGATGACGCGTCCGCCGAACGCCTGGCCGATCGCCTGGTGGCCGAGGCAGACGCCGAGGATCGGCATCCTGCCGGCAAAGCGCCGAATCAGCGGAACCGAGATCCCCGCTTCGTTCGGGGTGCAGGGACCGGGGGAAATCACGACATGCGTCGGCGCGAGCGCCTCGACTTCATCGAGCGTGATCGCGTCATTGCGGACGACTTTGACGGCAGCGCCGAGTTCACCGAGGTACTGGACCAGGTTCCAGGTGAAGCTGTCGTAGTTGTCGAGCATCAGCAGCATGGCCGCCATCCGATCTGCGAACGCCTATTGTAGATGCCCATAAAAAAACCCCCGAACTCGCCGTTCGGGGGCTTCGAGGTAAACGGTTCTACCGTTCTACTGCGTCGTTTTCAGGTTTTGTGCTGATGCGTTGTCGCGCTTCATGCCCGTGTCACGGCGACCGGCGAAACATCCCGACCAGAAGCGAAATCACGAACAGCGCGAGGAAGATGAAGAACAGCACCTTGGCGATTTCCGCGGCGCCGACGGCGATACCCGTGAACCCGAACACCGCTGCGATCAACGCTATGACGAAGAACACCGCTGCGTACTGCAACATGGAAAGCTCCTTCAGGGACAGTTGATCAAACCCGCGACCGCTTGCCCAGGCGAAAACCGCGGTCCTACTCGTCGAACGAAGCGGACAGCCTGAACCGTCCGAAACGATCGAAATCCGGCTCCGTGTCCGACGCGAAATCCGCATCCGCGTGGATGGCTTCGAGGATCGCCCAGTCGTCCGCGGACGGCAGGTTGCTCGCGTCGAGCAACGGAATGCCGTTCTGCGGCGAAACGGAGACGTTCAATGCTGGCGTTGCCATCATTCCTCCTCACCGGGCTTTGGTGCACGTGACGCATCGGGAGCGAGCCCGCTGCGCTTGCGCTCGAGTGCCGGATCCTCGCCCTTTGCGTGACGCTTGCCTTCGGCCTCGGCGGCTTGCATGTCCTTCGCCTCCGCGTCCGACTGCGGCGCCGCGTTGCGAGCGGCTTCGTCTACGCGGCCGGACTGCGCGAAATCGCGAGTCGCATCGTTGTATTGACGCGACGCGGCGTAGTTGCCTTCCCCGTAGACATTCTGTTGGCTGTGCTGGCGACCTTCGTTCTGCTGCGCGCCCGACTGCGGGCTGTCGCTGCGCTTGTCGCGTTGCAGATCGCGCGCTTGCTGCGGGCGCTGATCGTTTTGCTGACTATGCTGGCGGTTGCCCTGCCGGCCGTCCTTGTCCTGCTTGTGCATGAAACCTCCTCATCGTTGCGCGCCCCGGTTCCGAACCACCAATCCGCAAGCAGTGCGGAAGTGCCCCGTGGGCGTTTGACGTGGAGGCATTGTGTCGCGGCGAATTCAGCGTTGCAGTCGGCGCGGCGCTGTTCGTACGGTCGGCGTGGGCGCGCGTCTGCTGTCGCCGGGAGTCCTACGTACGCGGTACAGCGGCGGCGCTTATCAGCGCGACGTCGAGACGGCGAGCGCCGTCGGTTCAGGGCGTGTGATTCCTGCGGCCGGGTCTTCAGCGGCGGCGAACGCGACGCGCGGCGCACTGCCGCGAACGTTGCCGAACATCGTCGCGAACGCGACATCGGCCGCATCGCGCCCGGTGCCGATCCGAATCAGTCCCGTGAGCGGCGTGATGCCCGTGGGATCGAACAACCACCAGCGGTCACCGATCCACGCTTCGACATACGAGTGAAAGTCCGGCGGGCCGAGCGATTCCTCGGCGCCGTAGTCGACGCCGGTCACGAACCGCGCCGGATAGTTGAGACTGCGCAGGATCGCGATCATCGAATGCGCGAAATCGCGGCATACGCCCATTCGCTGCTCGAGCGTTTCGAGCGCGGATGTGCGTATCGTCGACGTCCCCACCCGAAACTCCACCTGTCCGCGCACCCATCTGCAGACGGCGTCGACCTGCTCGAACCCCGGCGTCATGTTGCCGAACTCGCGCCATGCGAGTTGCGTCACCTGATCCGCCTGGCAATAACGGCTCGACCACAGGAACGGCAGCGTGTGCGGCGGCAATTCGTCGATCGGCGTGCCGACGACGCGCGCGGGCTCCGCCATGTAGTGGTCGACTTCGACGTTGCCCATGTAGCGCACGTGCAGCGGCCCGGGTTCGCCGCGCAGGCGCAGCAATCGATTGCCGTAATGCGGTTCGGTCTCGACGCGCCAGGGAACGGCGGGGTCGACGATCACCGCCTCGGTCAGAACCCGCTGTTGTTCCGTGCGCGCGGCGTGAATGATGAACAGGAAATCGGCCGGCGCGAACAGCTCGTATTTGAGGTCCAGCGTATACCCGATGCGGACGCGGCTGCCCGTGCCGGCCGCTGCTTCGTGGCGCATGATGTGCGTCGTTTGCGGACGATCAGCCGGCGGGCAGATCGAAGTACGGGTTGAAGCCGTGCGGCATCGGATCGACACCTTGCGCGCTGACGGCGGGATCGAAGTCGAGCAACGCGACCGGTCGCATCAACTCGGCGTCGACCAGCACCTTGCAGCCCGGCGTCAAATCGAGGCCGGCGGCGGCGTACTGCGCGGCTACGGCGAAGTCGGGATCGATGATGTACCACGTGCGCCTGCGCTTTCGCGCATTCACCGTGACGACGATCGAATGCAGCGTGCCCATCGGGGCGCATGCCTGGCGCGCGCGCGCCTTGTCGAGCGGCGGCGGCACGCGTTCGCGCGATGTGCGAGGAAGTGTCTGGTCGGGTGCGGCAAACGGCGCCTGCGACGAGCGCATGAAGGCGCGCGCTGCGGCACGAAGCTGGATCTTGTCCATGGGAGGCTCGTTTCGGAATTCGAGTTCTATAGAGCAGCGCCCGTGCCAGCGAATTTCAGCGGCAAATCAAGGTGCGAGCACGATCACTGCCACCTGCCGCGCTGCAGGATTTACCTGGACATGTAATTCCTGCGGCGGGTGTCGATTATGCGCCTTTCGCGCATTCAAGTCTCGACGTCGAGACCGAGCTGGACGATCTCGGCGGCGCGCAATACCGCGCGAGCCTTGTTGAGCGTTTCCTGCCATTCGGCCTCGGGTATCGAGTCGTGCACGATGCCCGCACCGACCTGCACATACAGCATGCCGTCGCGAATCACGGCCGTGCGAATCGCGATCGCCAGGTCCATGTCGTCCTGAAAGCTGATGTAGCCGACCGCGCCGGCATAGACGCCGCGTGGCGTGCGCTCGAGTTCGTCGATGATTTCCATCGCGCGCACCTTCGGCGCGCCGCTCACCGTGCCGGCCGGGAAGCTCGCAGCGAGCACGTCGAAACTCGTCGTTCCCGACGGCAACGTACCTTCGACATTCGACACGATGTGCATGACGTGCGAGTAGCGCTCGATCGCCATCTGTTCGGTGACACGCACGCTGCCGATCGCCGCGACGTGTCCGACGTCGTTGCGACCGAGATCGAGCAGCATCACGTGCTCTGCGATCTCCTTCGGATCCGCCGCGAGTTCGTTCGCAAGCTGCTCGTCCGCGTCACGGTTTGCACCGCGCGGGCGCGTGCCGGCGATCGGGCGCAGCGTGACGGTCGACGCCTCCTTGCGCACCAGGATTTCGGGCGATGCACCGACGACGTGGAAATCCCCGAAATCGTAATAGAACATGTACGGCGACGGATTGAGTGACCGCAGCGCACGGTAGAGGGACAACGGCGATGCGCCGAACGCGAGCTGCATCCGTTGCGACAGCACGACCTGCATCACGTCGCCTGCGGCGATGTAGTCCTTCGCGCGTCGCACGGCGGCCTCGAATGCCGCAGCGCCCGTTTCACTTTCCGCGCGCGTCACCGCGGTCGCGGTCTGATGCGGAATCTCCACCGGCATCCGCAAGCGGCGCCGCAACTGCTGCAATCGCTCCGTTGCAGTGCGCCACGCATCGGGCTCCGCCGGATCCGCGTAGACGATCAGGTAGATCTTGCCGGCGAGATTGTCGATGACGGCGAGCTCGTCGGTCAGCAGCAGCAGCATGTCCGGCAGATCGCCAAGCGCACCGCGATCGGCGGGCACGTGGGCTGCTAGCTTCGGCTCGATGCGGCGGACGGTGTCGTAGCCGAAATAGCCGGCAAGTCCGCCGCAGAAACGCGGCAGCCCGGGCTGCGGCGCGGCGCGGAAGCGCCCGAGGAACGCGCGCAGGAACGCGAGCGGATCGCCGTCGTGGCGCTCGACGACGCCGCCGGCATCCTCGACCTCGACGTGCGTTCCGCTCACGCGCAACCGGATCTTCGCCGGCAGGCCGATGAATGAATAACGGCCGAAGCGCTCGCCGCCGACGACCGACTCGAGCAGGAACGTGTAGTGCTGCTGCGCGAGCTTCAGGTACAGCGACAGCGGGGTATCGAGATCGGCGAACGATTCGAGGACGAGCGGAATGCGGTTGTACCCCTGTGCCGCAAGCGCACGAAATTCCGCTTCACTGATCATGTCGGCTCCGGCGGTCCCGACTGCATCGCCGCCACTTGCGCGAGAACACGCCTCCCGATCACGCCGGCCCGCCGGCTTCGGCAAGCGCGGCGCGCATCGCCGTTATCGTCGCGCGGTAATCGGCGGCGCCGAAGATGGCGCTACCCGCGACGAACGTGTCCGCGCCAGCGGCGGCGACCTCGCCGATATTGTCGATCTTCACGCCGCCATCGATCTCGAGCAGGATTTCGCGTCCGGTGCGCGCGCTCGCCACGTCGATCAACTTGCGGGCGGCGCGCAGCTTGTCGAGCGCGTGCGGAATGAACTTTTGTCCACCGAACCCCGGGTTCACCGACATGATGAGCACGAGATCGAGTTTGTCGATCGTGTGCATCAGCCAGTCGAGCGGCGTTGCCGGATTGAACACCAGCCCGGCCCTGCAGCCGTGCTCGTGAATCACGCCGATCGTACGATCGATGTGCTCCGAAGCCTCGGGATGGAAACTGATGAACGACGCACCGGCGGCGGCGAAGTCCGGAACGATGCGGTCGACCGGCTTCACCATCAGGTGCACGTCGATCGGAACCGACGCATGCGAACGAATCGCGGCGCAGACCAGCGGTCCGACCGTCAGGTTCGGTACATAGTGGTTGTCCATCACGTCGACATGGACCATGTCGGCGCCCGCGTCGATCACCGCACGCACCTCTTCGCCAAGGCGCGCGAAATCCGCGGACAACAACGACGGCGCAATGCGGTAGGTGCGTGTCATCGCGGACTATAATCGCAGAAAAATGCGGGCAGTGCTGCCATGGCGGAGATCAGACGTTACGAGTTCAGCGTATCGCCGAAAGTCACGTTTCTTGCGGATCAATCCGATCCGGACAAGAACCATTATGTCTTCGCGTACACGATCACGGTGACCAACACCGGGAGTGTCGCTGCGCAACTCGTGAGCCGCCACTGGATCATCACCGACGCTGAAAATCGCGTTCAGGAGGTGAAGGGACAGGGTGTCGTCGGCAAGCAGCCGGTGCTTAAACCCGGCGAGAGTTTCGAATACACGAGCGGCACCAGCATTCCCACCGCGGTCGGCACGATGCGCGGCTCCTACCGGATGGTCGCCGAAGACGGCCTCGCCTTCGACGTACCGATCGCCCCGTTCACTTTGTCGATCCCCCGCACGCTCCACTAGGCACGCAACGCCACATCGGGTCCGCGCGAAAAGTTTCCGTCACGTCTTTCGTCCGCGCTTTGGCGGAACGTCGCGCTGGTCGTGCAATTCGGACGGCGGTCGCCCTCGAAGCCGCGGACCCATCGTCCACGCGACGATCGCAACGAGCACGACGAGCGCGAGCAGCGATTCCAACAGCAACCAGGTCATCGATGCCGCTCCCTTGCCGAGGTCGAGTGCCCATGCAACGCATGCTCGAGCGCACGCTATGCCTGGCTGCGCTCGTGCTCGCGGCGTGCCAGGCGATACCGCCACAACCCGTCGTGCCGCCGGCGAAGCCGGCACAGCCGGCGTTCACGCCGACGACGTATCGCGATCTGCCCGGATGGGACACCGATCGCGTGCAGGATGCGTGGCCGGCGTTCCGCGTCGGCTGCAAGGCGCTCATCGCGAGCGCGCGCACGCAGGCGAACTGGCAGGCAACCTGCGCGAGCGCCGAGGCGATCGACCCGAACGACGCCGTGCAGGTCAGGCGATTCTTCGAGCGCAATTTTACGCCGTACCGCGTCTCGTCCAGTGACGGCACGGACCAGGGTCTCGTCACCGGCTATTACGAGCCGCTGCTTCGTGGCTCGCGCACCGCCGCGCCCGCTTATCCCGCCGCGCTGTACGCGCCGCCAGACGACCTCTTCATCGTCGAGCTCGCCGAGCTCTATCCGGAGCTCAAGGGCAAGCGCGTGCGCGGCCGCATCGACGGTCGCCGCATCGTGCCGTACTGGACGCGCGCCGAGATCGACGCGGGAAAGGCCAATGTCGCGGGCAAGGCGCTCGTATACGTCAGCGATCCGGTCGACGCTTTCTTCCTGCAGATTCAGGGTTCGGGCCGCGTGCAGCTCGCTGAAGGCGGCGTCATGCGCGTCGGGTACGCGGATCAGAACGGGCAGCCGTTTCGATCGGTCGCGCGCGTGTTGATCGACCGCGGTGAAATGACGATCGACGAGGCGTCGATGCAGGGAATCCGCGAATGGGGACGCCGCCATCCGGACCAGCTCCCGCAACTGCTCGACGAGAATCCGAGTTACGTATTTTTTCGCGAAATCGCACCGCCCGCGCCGGGCACGCTCGAAGCGACGATCGACGGACCCATCGGCAGCCTCGGTGTGCCGTTGCTCGCCGGTCGCGCGATTGCTGTCGATCCTCGCGCGGTGCCGCTCGGCGCGCCGGTGTTCCTCGCGACGACAGAGCCGCTCTCGGACACACCGCTGCGGCGGCTGGTCATGGCGCAGGACACGGGCGGTGCGATCCGCGGCGCGGTGCGTGCCGATTTTTTCTGGGGGTTCGGCGACGAGGCGGGATCGCGCGCCGGCCGCATGCGCCAACCCGGGCAGATGTGGCTGCTGTGGCCGAATGGCGTGCCGCTGCCGGAGAATCGGTAAGCATTTCAGCGGTCGATCGCGTTGTCCCTTGCGGCCGGCGCGGATCGTGGCATAATGAGAACGATTCTCACTCCTCTTTCAGGATGCCGGGCGTGTACGTCTGCATGTGCAACGCGGTCACAGACGGCGACATCCGCGCGGCGGTCGCACTGGGCGCGCGCTCGCTGTCCGATCTCAAGTCGTCGCTCGGCGTCGCCTCGTGTTGCGGGCGCTG
>JAICVH010000291.1 GCA_025935435.1 Burkholderiales bacterium | reverse complement strand
GGCCCGTGTGCAGCAGCCGCCCCTTGCCTGCCAGCACGAGTTCCTTCTCCTGCTTGTGCTGCTCGCTCTCCGAGAGCACCGGCCCGAGAGCGACCATTGCCGGATTGCAGCGCGACGCGAACGTGTCGTCGACGTCGTACACATAGGCGACCCCACCGCTCATGCCGGCGGCGAAATTCCGTCCGGTGCGGCCGAGTACGACGACGGTGCCACCGGTCATATATTCGCAGCCGTGATCGCCGGTGCCTTCGACGACGGCGGTCGCGCCGGAGTTGCGCACACAAAAGCGCTCGCCGGCGACGCCGCGGAAATACGCTTCGCCGTCGATCGCACCGTACATGACGGTGTTGCCGATGACGATGTTGTCCTCGGGCTTCGCCGGGCACGACGGATCCGGGTAGACAACGATGCGGCCGCCCGACAACCCCTTCCCGACGTAATCGTTCGTTGCACCCTGCAGCTCGAAGGTCACGCCGCGCGCGAGAAAGGCACCGAAGCTCTGGCCGGCAACGCCTTCGAACGAGACGTGCAGCGTGTCGTGCGGCAGTCCCTCGTGACCGTGGCGGCGTGCGACGGCACCGGACAGCATCGCGCCCACCGAACGGTGCGCGTTGCGAATGCGGTAAGTGAGACGGACCGGCTGCTGTCGCTCGAGCGCCGGCGCTGCCGCTTCGATCAGCTGATGATCGAGCGCGCGCGCAAGTCCGTGGTCCTGCGTTTCACAATGTAAGCGCGCGACCTCGGCCGGCATCGGCGGTTGATGGAACACACGCGAGAAATCGAGACCCTTCGCTTTCCAGTGATCGATGCCTTTGCGCAGGTCGAGCAGATCGCTGCGTCCGATCATCTCGGACAGCGTGCGAAAGCCGAGCGCCGCCATGATTTCGCGCAATTCCTCGGCGACGAAAAAGAAGTAATTGACGACGTGCTCGGGCTGCCCGGTGAAGCGCCTGCGCAGTTCCGGATCCTGCGTTGCCACACCGACCGGACACGTATTGAGGTGGCACTTGCGCATCATGATGCAGCCCTCGACGACGAGCGGCGCGGTCGCGAACCCGAACTCGTCGGCGCCGAGCAGCGCACCGATCGCGACGTCGCGGCCGGTCTTCATCTGGCCGTCCACCTGCACGGCGATGCGTCCGCGCAGGCGATTCAGCACGAGTGTCTGCTGTGTTTCCGCGAGCCCGAGTTCCCACGGCGTTCCCGCGTGCTTGATCGACGACTCCGGTGACGCGCCGGTACCGCCATCGTGGCCGGCGATCGTGACGTGGTCGGCCTTCGCCTTGGCGACGCCCGCGGCAACGGTGCCAACGCCGACTTCGGACACGAGCTTCACGGAAATCGACGCGCGCGGATTGGCGTTCTTCAAATCGTGGATCAGCTGCGCGAGATCCTCGATTGAGTAGATGTCGTGATGCGGCGGCGGAGAAATGAGACCGACGCCGGGAACCGAGTAGCGCAACTGCGCGATGTATTCGGACACCTTGTGGCCCGGCAACTGCCCGCCTTCACCTGGCTTCGCACCCTGCGCCATCTTGATCTGCAATTGATCCGCGGACGCGAGGTATTCGGCGGTGACGCCGAAGCGCGCCGACGCAACCTGCTTGATCCGCGACCGCAGACTGTCGCCGGCCTTGAGCGGAATGTCCTGCTCGACGGCGTCCTTGCCGATGATCGTCGCAAGCGTGTCGCCATCCTTGACGATGCTTTTACCCGCGCGCATCTCGCCGCGGTAGCGCATCGCGTCCTCGCCACCTTCGCCCGTGTTCGACTTGCCGCCGATGCGGTTCATCGCAATCGCGAGCGTCGTGTGCGCCTCCGTCGAGATCGACCCGAGGCTCATTGCACCGGTTGAAAATCGCTTGACGATTTCCTTCGCCGGCTCGACGTCGTCGATCGGTACCGGCGGGCGGTCGCCGCTGCGAAACTCGAACAGCCCGCGCAGCGTCTTCAGCGCGCGGGACTGCTCGTTGATCAGCGTTGCGTACTCCTTGTAAGTCGAATACGAGTTCGCGCGCGACGCATGTTGCAGCTTGGCGATCGTGTCGGGCGTCCACATGTGCTCTTCGCCGCGCACGCGGAACAAGTACTCGCCGCCCGCATCGAGCGCGTTCGCGAGCAACGGATCGTCGCTGAACGCGAGCGCATGCAGCCGTTGCGCTTCGGCGGCGACCTCGAACAGGCCGATGCCTTCGATCGTGCTCGCCGTGCCGGTGAAGTATTTGTCGACGAACGCCTTCTGCAACCCGACGGCCTCGAAGATCTGCGCACCGCAATACGATTGATACGTGGAGATGCCCATCTTGGACATCACCTTGTAGAGACCCTTGCAGATCGCCTTGATATAGCGCTTCTGCGCATCGGCCGATGACCCCCCCACGCTTGCGGCTTCGCCACTGCGCTGCCCCCCGGGGGGAGCAATTCGCGTCTCGGGGCGGCCCGTCGACGCGAATGCATCGACATCCGGCAGAGCGGCGAGTGTCTCCAGCGCGAGGTACGGGTGGATCGCCTCGGCGCCATAACCTGCGAGCAACGCGAAGTGATGCACTTCCCGCGCGGAACCCGTCTCGACGACGAGTCCCGTCGACGTTCGCAGCCCCTGCTTCACCAGGTGCTCGTGTACGGCACCCGTCGCCAGCAGCGCGGGAATCGGCAGCATGTCGGCGGCAACAGTACGATCGGAGAGGATCAGGATGTTGTAGCCCTGATGGATCGCGTCCTCCGCGTGCGCCGCGAGACTTGCGAGCGCGGCTTCCATGCCGTTACCGCCCCACGCGGCCGGGTAGCAGATGTCGAGTTCGATCGAGCGGAATGCACCGCCGGAGAAGAGCTCGATATGGCGGAGCTTCTCCATGTTGTCGGGCGTCAGCACCGGCTGCTGCACTTCGAGGCGCATCGGCGGTTGACCGCGCGCACCTCCATTTGCCGCATGGCGTTTCGCGTGCGCGTCGCTCGCACGGCGCAGGCGGTCCTCGGGCAACGGTTCGGTCGGATCGAGTGCGAGCAGATTGGGCCGCGGGCCGATGAACGACACGAGCGACATGACGAGCTCCTCGCGGATCGGATCGATCGGCGGGTTCGTCACCTGCGCGAACAGCTGCTTGAAATAGTTGTAGAAGACCTTCGGCCGGTTGGAGAGCACCGGCAACGCCGAGTCGTTGCCCATCGAGCCGACCGGCTCCTCGCCGTTCAATGCCATCGGCGTCAGGATGATCTTGACGTCCTCCTGCGTGTAACCGAACGCCTGCTGCCGATCGAGCAGCGGCACCGCTGACGGCTCGCTCGGCGCGGGATCGGGCATGTCCTCGAGACGCAACCGACAGTTCGCGATCCAGTCACGGTAGGGTTTGGCCGTCGCGAGCGTGCGCTTCAGTTCATCGTCGTCGACGATGCGGCCCGCTTCCAGATCGACGAGCAGCATCTTGCCCGGCTGCAGCCGCCACTTCTTGACGATCTTCGATTCGGGAATTTCGAGCACGCCGACTTCGGACGCCATGACGACGTAATCGTCGTCGGTGACGATGAAGCGGGCGGGGCGCAGGCCGTTCCGATCGAGCGTGGCACCGATCTGGCGGCCGTTGGTGAACGCCATCGCCGCCGGACCGTCCCACGGTTCCATCAGCGCCGCGTGGTACTCGTAGAAAGCGCGCCGGTCCTCGTCCATCAATGGATTTCCGGCCCACGCCTCCGGAATCATCAGCATCATCGCGTGCGCGAGCGAATAGCCGCCCATCAGCAACAACTCGAGCGCGTTGTCGAACGACGCGGAGTCCGACTGACCGTCGTAGATCAGCGGCCATAGCTTCGGCAGGTCGTCGCCGAGCACCTTCGACGCGATCGCGCCTTCCCGCGCGCGGATCCAGTTGAAGTTGCCGCGCAACGTGTTGATCTCGCCGTTGTGACACACGAAGCGGAACGGATGCGCGAGGTCCCACGTCGGGAACGTGTTCGTCGAGAAGCGTTGATGGACCATCGCGAGCGCCGACACCATCGTCGGGTCGTGCAGATCGACGTAGTAATCGCCGACCTGGTGCGCGAGCAACATGCCCTTGTAGACGATCGTGCGCGTCGAGAACGACGGCACGTAGAACTCCTTGCCGTGCCGCAGGTTCAGCGCCTGGATGGCGTGCCCCGCGCCTTTGCGGATCACGTACAGCTTGCGCTCGAGCGCGTCGGGGTCCATGTCGCGCGAGCCGCGCGCGACGAACACCTGCCGGATCACCGGCTCGACTTCCTTCGTGCGCTT
>JAICVH010000065.1 GCA_025935435.1 Burkholderiales bacterium | reverse complement strand
CCGAACGCGCTCCGCGCCGCACTGCGCGAGGACCCCGATTACATCCTGGTCGGCGAAATGCGCGACCTGGAAACGATTCGCCTGGCGATGACGGCCGCGGAAACGGGGCACCTCGTGTTTGCGACGCTGCACACGAGCTCGGCAGCCAAGACCGTCGATCGCATCATCGACGTGTTCCCGGCCGCGGAAAAGGACATGGTCCGCGCGATGCTGTCCGAATCGCTCGTCGCGGTGATCTCGCAGACGCTGTTGAAGACCAAGGACGGTCAGGGTCGCATCGCCGCGCACGAAATCATGATCGGCACGCCGGCGATCCGCAACCTGATCCGCGAGAACAAGGTCGCGCAGATGTATTCGTCGATCCAGACCGGCCAGTCGATCGGCATGCAGACGCTCGATCAATGCCTGATCGATCTCGTGCGGCGGAACGTCATTTCGGCCGCGGAAGCGCGGATGCGCGCGGTGAGCAAGGAGACGTTCGGCGCCGCCTGACGACGGCGGCGACGGACGGGAGATACGGCATGGAACGAGAACAGGCAACGCGCTTCATCCACGAGCTCTTGCAGCTGCTGGTCAAGGAGAAGGGCTCCGACCTTTTCATCACCGCGGCGTTCCCGCCCGCGATCAAGGTCGACGGCAAGATCACGCCGGTGTCGAAGACGGCGATGTCGCCGCAGCACACGATCGAGCTCGTGCGCAGCGTGATGAACGACAAGCAGGCGGCGGAGTTCGAGTCGTCGAAGGAATGCAACTTCGCGATCAGCCCGCCGGGCCTCGGCCGCTTCCGCGTCAACGCGTTCGTCCAGCAGGGACGCGTCGGCATGGTGCTCCGCACGATCGTCACCAACATCCCCAAGTTCGAGGACCTTGGGCTGCCGCCGGTTCTTCGCGACGTCATCATGTCGAAGCGCGGCATCATGCTGTTCATCGGCGCGACCGGCGCCGGCAAGTCGACGTCCATGGCGTCGCTGCTCGGTTACCGCAACGACAACAGCTACGGCCACATCATCACGATCGAGGACCCGATCGAGTTCGTGCACGAGCACAAGAACTGCATCGTCACGCAGCGCGAAGTGGGCGTCGACACCGACAACTTCGAGATCGCGCTCAAGAACTCGCTGCGCGCGGCACCCGACGTCATCCTGATCGGCGAAATACGTGATCGCCACACGATGGATTACGCGGTGGCCTTCGCCGAGACCGGTCACCTGTGCCTTGCGACGCTGCACGCGAACAGCACGAACCAGGCGCTCGACCGCATCATCAATTTCTTCCCCGAGGAGCGGCGCGCGCAGCTCCTGATGGACCTGTCGCTCAACGTGCGCGCGTTCGTCGCGCAGCGGCTGGTACCGCGCCGGGACGGCAAGGGTCGCGTGCCGGCGGTCGAGGTGATGCTCAATTCCCCGCTCGTATCCGACTTGATCTTCAAGGGCAACGTCGGCGAGATCAAGGAGCTGATGAAGCGCTCGCGCGAGCTCGGCATGCAGACGTTCGATCAGTCGCTGTTCGATCTCTATGAAGCGGGGCTCATCACGTACGAGGACGCGCTGCGCAATGCCGACTCGCTGAACGACCTGCGCCTCGACATCAAGCTCAAGGGCAAGGAAGCGAAGAACCGCAACATGTTCTCCGGCATCGGCAACCTGGACATCGTTCCCGAGCCCAATCAGTAGGGCCTTCCGTGTCGAGGTCCATAATGGGCCTGCGACACCATGGACGCACTGATCCCCACCGACGTGAAGCTGCACCAGGCTTCGCGTGTGCTCGAACTCCTGTTTCCGAACGGCCGGCGGTTTCGCCTGCCGTACGAATTCCTGCGCGTCCATTCGCCGTCGGCTGAAGTACGCGGCCACGGTCCGGGCCAGGAGGTGCTGCAGGCCGGCAAGCGCGACGTCACGATCGAGAGCGTCGAGCCGGTGGGCCACTATGCGTTGCGGCCGACGTTCTCCGACGGCCACTCGACCGGCATCTATTCGTGGGAGTACCTGTACGAGCTTGGCGAGCGGCAGGACGCGCTGTGGCGCGATTACCTCGCGCGGCTGGCCGCGGCGGGTGCGAGCCGCGATAAGGCGGCCTGATCGTGGAACCCACGTATTTCGGTTACGAACGGGTCACGCCCGACGAAAAATCGCGGCGCGTGCGCGGCGTGTTCGATTCGGTCGCGCGCCGCTACGACGTGATGAACGACCTGATGTCGGCGGGGCTGCACCGCGGCTGGAAGCGTTTCACCGTTGAACTGTCCGGCGTGCGCGAAGGCGCGCGCGTGCTCGACCTCGCCGGCGGCACCGGCGATCTGGCGGCGCGTTTCGCGCGTCGCGTCGGTCGCAGCGGCATCGTCGTGCATACCGACATCAACGGTGCGATGCTCGCGGCGGGACGCGACAAGCTCGTCGACCAGGGCGTCGTGCTGCCGACGGTCCAGTGCAATGCCGAAGCGCTGCCGTTCGCGCCGCGGATCTTCGACTGCGTGTCGATCGGCTTCGGCCTTCGCAACGTGACCGATCAGCCGCGCGCGCTCACCGAAATGGCGCGGGTGCTGAAGCCGGGCGGGATCGCGATGGTGCTCGAGTTCTCGCGCATGTCGGGACCGCTCGCGCCGCTGTACGACTGGTACAGCTTCAACGTCCTGCCCGCGCTGGGAAGGCTCGTTGCAAACGATGCGGCGAGCTACCGCTACCTTGCCGAGTCGATTCGCGTTCATCCCGACCAGGAAACGCTGAAGGCGCTGATGGAACGATCGGGCTTCGATCGCGTCGATTACTACAACCTCGTCGCCGGCGTCGTTGCGCTGCACACCGGCCGCGTGTACTAGCCGGCGGCGTCGTACCGGTTGACGGCCGGGCCGCGAGGCCGCATATAGCATCCTGCCGGTCCGTGAACACCGGCGCGCATCCAAGGAGGTAGTTCAGTGAAACGTCTGCTCGTTCTCGCTCTTGCCGGTTTTGCGTCGCTCGCGCTCGTCCACGCCGATTTCGCCGACGCCGCGCGGATGGGCGGCGGTCGCAGTTTCGGCATGCAACGCAGCATTACGCCACCCGCGGCGCGCACGGCGCCCTCCACCAGCAACAGTTTGAACGGCCCTGCGGCCAACCCGGTAATGCCGGCGAAGCCGGGCGCAACGGCGGCCAGCCCCGCCGCGGCCGCCGCCGCTCCGGCAGCCGCCGGTGCGGCGTCGCGTGGATCGCGCTGGCTCGGGCCGATCGCGGGCCTCGCCGCCGGACTCGGCCTCGCTGCACTGTTTTCGCACCTCGGCCTGTCCGAGGGCCTCGGCAGCCTGCTGCTGATCGGGCTCCTGGCCATCGGCGCGATCGCGCTGGTGCGGCTGTTCCTCGCCCGGCGCGGGCAACCGTCACCGCAGTACGCCGGCGCGGGAGCCGGCATCGCGCGCGCATCGTATGAATCGGCGCGGGAGCCGGCGATTGCACCGTCGTGGGGTTCGGCATCCGCAACGGTCGGCGGCCGCTATCCGCCGGGGTTCGATCCGGGTCCGTTCCTCGCGCAGGCGACGCAACAGTTCCGGCGGCTCCAGGCTGCATACGATCGCGGCGACAGCGCACTGCTGGCCGACGTGACGACGCCGGAGATGCACGCGGAGATCGCACGCGATCTTGCATCGCGCGAGGCGCATCAGCCGACCGACGTGGTGGCGCTCGACGCCGAGATCCTCGAGGTCGTTCAGGAATCCGACCGCTATGTCGCGAGCGTGCGCTTCCATGGTCAGCTGCGCGAGGACGGCGTACGCGACGCGCAGCCGTTCGACGAAGTCTGGCATCTGGTCAAGCCGGTCGACGGTTCATCGGGATGGCTCCTTGCGGGCATCCAGCAAAGCGAAGTGCGCGCTGTCGCCTGAACGTCTCTGGGAAAGGCATGGCGCTGACCGACCTCGCCGTCAATCGCGTACTGAACGACGAACCGTGGGCGCGCGAACGCCTCGCCGCGCACGCGGGGCGTGCGTTCATGGTTCGCATGGGTCCATTGACGTCGGGTTTTCGCATTGACGGCCGCGGCGCGCTCGAAAGCGCGCCGCTCGCCGGCGCCACACCCGACCTCGTGCTCTCGCTGTCTCCACTCGACGCGCCGGCATTCCTTGCCGATCCGCGACGGTGGAATGAATTCGTGACCGAGGAAGGCGACGTCGCGCTCGGCGGAACGCTCAAGGAGCTCGCGCAGACGCTGCCGTGGTTCGTCGAGAAGCTCTGCGCGCGCACGCTGGGCCCGATCGTCGGTCAGCGCGTCGCCGACGCCGGCAGGCGGATGCTGCAGGTCCCCGAATACGCCGCGGCGCGCGTGGCCGAGAACGTCGGCAGCTACGCACGCGACGAAGCGCAGGTGCTTGCGCACCCGGCCGATTTCCGCACGCTGATCGACGAAACGACGCGGCTCGCCACGCGCATCGATGCACTCGAAGCGCGCGTCGACGCGCTGAGCCACACGCCGTAGGCGCTATTTTCCGACCACCTCGAGCTGCTGCTTTTTCTGGCGCAGCGCCTCGAGCTGCCGGTCCTCCAGCTCGCGCTTCTGTTTGCGTTCCTCGTCGAGTTTGACGAGGCGTTCCTGTTCGAGCAGGCGGCGCCGTTCCTGCTGGCGCTGCAGTTCCTGCTGACGCTCCTCTTCGGTCGGTTCGGCATCGATCGCGAGCGTCAGGCCGGAACTGGTCGCGGGTTCGCCGCGCGGACTCTTCAGCTTGATGTTGAGACGCAGCTCGTTCGCGGAATCCGCGTTGCGAATGGCTTCCTCGTACGAAATGTGACCTTCGTTGTAGAGCTCGAACAGCGCCCAGTCGAACGTCCGCATGCCCAGTTCGCGCGAGCGCCCCATGATCGTCTTCAGCTCGTGGAACTCGCCCTTGAAGATGCGCTCGGCGATCGTCGGTGTGTTGAGCAGGATCTCCACGGCCGCCTTGCGGCCCTCGCCGTCCTGCATCCGCACCAGGCGCTGCGACACGATCGCGCGGAGGTTCGCCGACAGATCCATCAGCAACTGGTTGCGTCGCTCCTCCGGAAAGAAATTGATGATCCGATCGAGCGTCTGGTTCGCGTTGTTCGCATGCAGCGTGCCGAGGCACAGGTGCCCGGTTTCAGCGAACGCGATCGCATGTTCCATCGTCTCCGCGTCGCGGATTTCTCCGATCAGGATCACGTCCGGCGCCTGGCGCAGTGTGTTCTTGAGTGCGTGATGCCACGAGTGCGTGTCGACGCCCACCTCGCGGTGCGTGACGAGGCAGCCCTTCGACTCGTGCACGTATTCGACCGGATCCTCGATCGTGATGATGTGGCCCGACGACGTGCGGTTGCGATGATCGAGCATCGCCGCGAGCGACGTCGACTTCCCCGACCCGGTTGCGCCCACGACAAGCACGAGGCCGCGCTTGTTCATGACAATTTGCGCAAGCGTATCGGGCAGGCCGAGTTTTTCGAACGTCGGTATTTCGGTCGCGATCGTGCGCACGACCATGCCGACGTGCTGCTGCTGGACGAACACGTTGACGCGGAAACGCGATACGCCGGTCATCGCGATCGCGAAATTGCATTCCTTCTCGCGCTCGAATTCCTCGCGCTGGCGCGCATTCATGATCGAATTCGCGAGCTCGCGAGTGACCTGCCCGGTCAGTTTCTGGCTCGCGAGCGGCCGGATGTTGCCGTGTGCCTTCATGCTCGGCGGAAAGTCGTTCGCGATGAACAGGTCGGAGCCCCCGGCCTCGCTCATCGTCGCGAGCAGCTTGTGCATGTAGGCGCGAGCCTTGTCTTCTTGGTTGGTATCGGACATGGAAAAGGAGTCGGACAGACGGGTTCAGGCGGACACGGGGCTTCATATGGCAAGTTGCATGCCTGAATCGCGATACAATTTTCGGTCTGCGAAACGCCCGATGTCCCGTTCGTCCGCCTCGCCCCCGCCGATCACCCTCGCGAAATTCAGCCGGCCGCGGCTTTATGACGTGCTGCGCCGTGAGCGGCTGTTCGCGCGGATCGATGCGGCGCGCGCGCACCCGATCGTCTGGATCGCCGGTCCGCCCGGTGCCGGAAAGTCGACGCTCATCGCAAGCTACATGGAAGCGCGCAAGATTTTCGGCGTGTGGTTCCAGGCGGACGCCGGCGACGCCGATCCCGGAACGTTCTTTCACTACCTGAAGCTTGCGGCGTCGGATGTGATGCGCGCAAAGTCACGCGCGCTGGCAGGCCTGCCCCGCTTCGGACCCGAGTACGGCGGCGATCTGCCGGCGTTCACGCGGCGCTTTCTGCGCGCGTTCTTCGCGCTGTTCCCGCCCCAATCGCTGCTCGTCATCGACAATTTTCACGAGCCGCCGGGAACGGCCGCATGGCGGCACGCGTTCAGCGAGGGGCTGCGCGAATTGCCGGCGAACCTCAATCTCGTGTTCGTGTCGCGCACGCCACCGCCGCCTGAAATGTCGCGGTTGATCGCCGACCAGTCGATCACGCAGATCGACTGGAGCGAACTGCGCTTCACCGAAGACGAAGCGCTCGCGATGACTGCGAGCGCCCGCATCGAAGCTCCGCTGTCGCGGGAAATTCATCGTGCAAGTGACGGCTGGGCCGCCGGCATCGTTCTGATGCGCGAGCACCTCGCGCGCTCCGGCGCGCTCGACGCGCCTGCGCGCATCCCCGAAAGCAAGGAAGCGGTGTTCGCGTATTTCACCGGCGAGATCTTCGAGCGCGCGCGGCCGGGCAATCAGCGGACGCTGTTGCTGTCGGCGCTGCTGCCGTCGGTCACCGGTGCCGACGCCGCCGCGATCACCGGCGATGCCGAAGCGCCGCGCGTACTCGATTACCTGTACCGGCAGCACCTGTTCACCGATCGGCGGCGCAGCGGCGCCGAGCCGGTCTACCAATTCCACGCGCTGTTTCGCGAGTTCCTGCTCGAAGAGGGACGCCGACGGCTGACGCCGGACGAGCGCCGCGATGCGCTCGATCGCGCCGCAGGGCAGCTCGTGTCGCGCGGTGAGTTCGACGCCGCGGCGGCGCTCTACCGCGAAGCCGGCGCCTGGCCCGCGTTGACGGGCCTTGCATTGCATGCCGGTGCGGCGCTGATCGCCGATGGACGCACGAACACGCTCGCGCAGTGGATCGACGCGTTGCCCGAGCCGCTGCGCCAGCGCGAGCCGCGGCTGTCGCTGTATCTCGGCGTCGCGCTGCTGTACAGCGATCCGCCGCGCGCGAAGGCGCTGCTCGATGCAGCATACGAAGGCTTTGTCGCCAACGGCGATGTGCGCCGCATGCTGATGACGGCGGCGCACGCCGTCGACTGTCACTACTTCGAGTGGGCCGACTTCGGGCCGCTCGATCGCTGGATTTCGGTCTTCGAGGAACGGCTGACGCCGAGCGCGCCGCTCGATGCGCCGTACGACGCGATGCGCGTCTACTCGGCGTTCCTGATTGCGCTGCTGTTTCGCAGGCCGGACCACCCGCGGATCGCCGCGGTGGCCGATGAAGTCGCGCGTCAGATCGCCGACGAAACGGCGCTGCAGGTACCGCTCAATTTCCTGCTGAACGCATCGTCGATCCTGTTCAACTATTACAACTGGAAGACCAAGGGCGACACGGCGGACGCGCTGATTGCGCGCGTCACCCCCTGGCTCGCCGATCCGCGAGCAACGCCGCTGAACCAGGTGTGGTGGCGCGTGCATCTCGCGTTCAATCATCAGATCCGAGGCCGCTTCGAAGCCGCCCGCACGACGATCGATCAGGCGGAATCGATCGCACGTGAACACGGGCTGCGCTCGTTACTGTTCGAGATCTATTACGCGGAGGTCGCGCCGGTCGTTTCGTCGCAGGACGTCGCAGGTTCGGTGGCGGCGCTCGACAAGCTGCGAACGGTGCTGAACCCAGCGCGGCGCATGGACGTCGCGTACTTCAAGTTCCAGGAATCGACCGTGCGGATGCTCGAGGGTCGCACCGAAGAGGCGGTCCAGGCGGCGCGCGACGCGCTTGCCACAGGTCGCCTCGCCGGACTCCCGGCGATGCAGATTCCGCACTTCCTCGTGCGTGAAGCGTTGTCGCAGCTCGCGCGCGGCGAAATCGACGCTGCGCTTGCGCGCTACGACGAAGCGATTGCAGCAGCGGGAGGCGTGGACGCGGAAAACTTCCGGGTGCAAAAGGGATTCGTGCTGGCGCATCGCGCCCGCCTTGACCGGCGCATCGACGACGCGGTCGCGTTGCTGCGCGAGCTGCTCGGAACCTGCCGCGAGCGGCGTTACGTCGGTTTCCTGCGGCAGCTTCCCGACGTCGTAGCACCGCTGTTCGCGCTTGCACTCGAACACGGCGTCGAAACCGAGTTCACGCGATCGCTGATTCGCGACCGCCAGCTCGCGCCGCCGTCGCCCACGGCCGCACACTGGCCGTGGCCGCTCGCACTGCACACGCTCGGCGAGTTCGTCGTGATGCGTGACGGCGTGCCGATGGTGTCGAAGGGCAAGGCGCAGAAGCGGCCGCTCGACATGCTGAAAGCGCTGGTCGCGCTCGGCGGGCGCAACGTCGACGCATCGATGCTGACGGCGCAGCTGTGGCCCGATGCCGAAGGCGACGACGCGAAAACGTCGTTCGACAGCGGGCTCTACCGGCTGCGCAAGCTCGTCGGCGTCGACGGCGCATTGACGCTCGCAGACGGCAAGCTGTCGCTCAATCCGCACCTCGTGTGGCTCGATGTGTGGGCGTTCGAGCAGGCGCTCGATGCGACGCCGCCTGACGTCGACGCAGCGCTCGCCTGCTATCGCGGCCATTTCCTCGGCCTCGAAGCCCCGGCGCCGTGGGCGATGCCATTGCGCGACCGGCTCCAGGCGCGGCTCGCGCGAGCCGTGCTGTCCCGAGGGCAGGCGCTCGAGGCGCAGCATGATTACGGCGCCGCCCGCGTCCTCTATGAGCGTGCGCTCGAACTCGACAACCTGGCCGAGGCCGTCTACCGGCGCCTCATGGTGTGCCAGCGCGAACTCGGCGACCCGGCCGGCGCGCTGACGACCTATCGCCGCTGCCGCGAGTTGCTCTCGATCGTGCTCGGCCGCAAACCGGCGGCCGAGACCGAGGCGATCCGTGCGTCGCTGGTGACGGCCTGACGCCGTTCCGTCCGATCCGTCAGTGATCCGTGAGTGCCCGCGCGGCACGATGCTGGACATACGCGGT
>JAICVH010000564.1 GCA_025935435.1 Burkholderiales bacterium | reverse complement strand
GGCCGCGGCCGGCATCACCGACATGATCTTCATCACCGGCCGCAACAAACGCGCGATCGAGGACCACTTCGACAAGGCGTACGAGCTGGAAACCGAACTGTCGCTGCGACACAAGAGCGAGCTGCTCGAACAGGTGCAGGCGGCAACGCCACGGGGCATCAACTGCGTCTACATCCGTCAAAACGAAGCGCTCGGACTCGGCCACGCCGTGCTCTGCGCGGAGCCGGTCGTGGTCGACGAGCCGTTCGCCGTTCTGCTCGCCGACGATTTGATCGATGCCAACGTGCCGGTGATGAAGCAGATGGTCGACCTCGCCGCGCGCGAAAGCGCGTCGACGATCGGCGTGATGAACGTCGCGCCGGCCGAAACGGCGAGCTATGGCATCGTCGAGGCCGACCGCGAGCCGGCGGGCGAGCGGGTCGCGCGCATCACGCGCATCGTGGAAAAACCGAAACCCGGGACCTCGTCGTCGACGCTCGCGGTCGTTGGTCGGTATGTGCTGTCACCGCGGATCTTCCATCATCTGCGCACGATGCCCGCCGGCGCGGGCGGCGAGATTCAGCTCACCGACGGCATCGCCCGGCTGCTCGCCGAAGAGCGCGTCCTGGCTTATGAGTTCGAAGGGCGCCGTTACGATTGCGGCAGCAAGCTCGGGTATCTGGAAGCGACCGTGGATTTCGGCCTGAAACACGGCGAAGTCGGCGCAGCGTTCGCGCGCTTCCTGGACGGACATCGGCGTTGAAACGGCGGTCGGCCACGCCGGGTCGCCGCGCGTTGCGGGCGTTCCAGCCGTTGCCCGCCTGAGGCGATGACCTTAAACGAGCTGCGGTACATCGTGGCCGTGGCGCAGGAGCGAAGCTTCGGGCGGGCTGCGGCCAAGTGCTTCGTCAGCCAGCCGGCGCTGTCGGTCGCGATCCAGAAACTCGAAGACGAGCTCGGCGCACCGCTGTTCGAGCGCGGCAAGAACGAGATCACGATCACCCCGATCGGCGAGCGCATCGTCGAACAGGCGCAGAAGGTGCTCGAAGAAGCGGCGCGCATTCGCGAGATCGCGATCGGCGGCCGCGATCAGCTGGTCGGCATGCTGCGGCTCGGGATCATCCATACGGTGGCGCCGTATCTGTTGCCCGACCTGATCCCCGAACTGCACGAGATTGCGCCCGACATGCCGCTCGATATCGAGGAAACGCTGACCGAGCATCTCGAAACGGGGCTGCGCACCGGGCGCATCGACGCCGCCATCATTGCACTGCCGTTCGACCCGCCCGGCGTCATCACCGAGTTCATGTACGAGGAGCCGTTCCAGGTCGTGGTGCCGCAGGGCCACAAATGGGCGCGGCGCAAGGCGGTGGCGCCCGACGAGCTCGCGGCCGAGCACACGATCCTGCTGAACGTCGGCCACTGCTTTCGCAACCAGGTGCTGGACGCATGTCCCGAGCTCAACCAGTCACGCGCGCAGGTGACGCGCACCAATTCGCTCGAAACCGTGCGCAACATGGTCGCGTCGGGGCTGGGTGTGTCGGTGCTGCCGCGCGACGCATTGACGCCGCGGTATCACAGCCAGCTGGTCGTGCCGGTGCCGTTCACGCAGCCGATTCCGTCCCGGCGGATTGCGCTCGCGTACCGCCGGAGCTTTCCGCGCCCGGCGGCGATTGCCGCGATTCGCGACAGCGTCGCGCGTTGCCGCGCCAAAGCGGCTACCCCAACGCGGCAATATGCGAAAGCGAGCCGACGATGAAGTCTGGCTCGGGTGCATGCCGTTCCGTTGGTTCGCCAAGCCGGTTGATCCAGATCGTCATGAAGCCGAATGCCTTCGCGCCGCCGGCGTCCCAGCCGTTCGCGGACACGAACGCGATCTCGCCCGGCGCGCAGTGCAGCGCATCGACTGCCAGCTGGTAGATGCGCGGCGATGGCTTGTACACGCCCGCCGCGTCGACGGACAGGATGCCGTCGATGTGCGGAGCGAGCGGCGATTCGCGGACCAGTGGCTCGAGCATCGCGAGCGTTCCGTTGGACAGGATCCAGCGCGGACGCGGGGCAAGCGCTGCAAGCGCATCGAGCGCGTCGGAAAACGGTGCGAGGTGACGATACGCGTCGACGAGGCGCGCCCGGTCGCCTTTGCCCAGCGGGACGGTCAGTTGCGAGAGCGCGTAATCCAGCGCCTTCGCAGTGACCTGTTCGAAGTCGTCGCGCGCTTGCGCGGGCATCATCAACGATTGCAGCCACGTGTATTGCAGCTGCTTGCCGCGCCAGATCTGCGACAGGATCGGTCCCTGGCCCGGCGCGAGTTCCTCGGCGAGCGCGCCGACCGAATGCACATCGAACAGCGTGCCGTAAGCATCGAACACAAAAGCGCGTGGTGTGCGATCGATCATGCGCGCGGACAAAAAAAGAGGGGTTACACTTGCGCGTAACCCCTTGGTTCATGTGGTGGGCGATACTGGGTTCGAACCAGTGACCCCTGCCGTGTGAAGGCAGTGCTCTACCGCTGAGCTAACCGCCCCGCGAACCCAGACAGGAGC
>JAICVH010000522.1 GCA_025935435.1 Burkholderiales bacterium | reverse complement strand
GACGACGTCGCCGACTGGCTTTCCGGATTGTTGATCGGGCGTGAGATCCGCGCGGCGAGGATGTGGGCGCTACGCGCAGGAATCGATACGGCACGCGTGCGCATCATCGGTTCCGACGCGCTCGCGGAGCGGTATGAACTCGCGCTCGCGGATGCAGGAATGCTGTCCGAGCGCGGCGCCGAAGATGCGGCTGCACACGGGCTGTGGCGCATCGCGCAGCGGGCTGGCATCGTCGCGGCGACGGTGAATGCGTGAATTCGCAATGACACTCAGCGCAGTCCGATGACGCCACTCACCGATTACCTCTCGCCGCTGCCGCTCATCGCCGTATTGCGCGGCATCACGCCCGGTGAGATCGCGTCGATTGCCGATGCGATTCACGGCGAGGGGTTCCGCGTGCTCGAGGTGCCGCTCAACTCGCCGCAGCCGTTCGAGTCGATCGCGCACCTTGCTGCGGATTACGGGACGCGCTGCCTCGTCGGTGCCGGTACGGTGCTGGATCCGCGCGACTGTGTGCGCGTGCGCGATGCGGGTGGACGATTGATCGTGATGCCGCATGCAGACGTCGCGGTCATCCGCGAAGCGAAACGCCTGGGCATGGTGTGCCTGCCGGGCGTCGCGACGCCGACCGAAGCGTTCGCGGCGCTTGCCGCAGGCGCCGACGGCCTGAAGCTGTTTCCCGCCGAAGCAATGGTGCCCGCCGTGCTTCGCGCATGGCGCGCCGTGCTTCCGCAACGGACGCTGGTGTTTGCCGTCGGCGGCATCCGTCCCGACAATCTCGCGCCCTGGTGGGCGGAAGGCGCAGCCGGGTTCGGTACCGGCTCGAACCTGTACAAGCCGGGCGCCGACGCGGCGACGGTTCGCGCCGGCGCTGCCGCGTATGCAGCGGCGTTCCGCGCGCTGCCGGTGCGCGCCCAATAAGCCGAACCGCGATGAGCGACGCGGACGACGACAGGTTGGAACGCGCGTCGCCGCGCTTCGACCTGCTTGCGCTCGGCGAAGCGATGGTCGAATTCAATCAGGCGCGACGCGACGATCCGACCGCGTGGCTGCAGGGTTTCGGCGGGGATACGTCGAACACGGCGATCGCCGCCTCGCGGCTTGGTGCGCGCAGCGGTTATGTAACGCGGGTCGGCAACGACGCGTTCGGACGACGGTTGCTCGAGCTGTGGGCGCGTGAACACGTGTCAACCGAAGGCGTCGCGGTGGATGAGCATGCACCGACCGGCGTCTATTTCGTGTCGCACGATGCCGGCGGTCACGCGTTCATGTACCTGCGCAGTGGATCAGCGGCGTCGCGGATGACGCCCGCGTCGTTACCGCTGTCCGTCATACGCGCAACGCGCGTGCTGCACTTGTCGGCGATCAGCCAGGCGATTTCGGCGTCCGCGTGCGACGCGTGCTTCGCGGCGATCGATGCCGCGCGTGCGGCCGGTGCACGCATTGCCTACGACACCAACCTGCGTCTCGCGCTGTGGCCGCTCGCCCGGGCGCGCGCCATCATCATCGAGACGCTCGGGAGTGCGGACTGGGCTCTGCCGAGCGAAGACGACGCGCGCCAGTTGTTTGGCACGCCGGACGCCGATCGCATCATCGACGGCTGCCATGCTGCCGGATCGCCGCTGGTCGTGCTGAAGCGCGGACGTGCGGGTTGCATCGTGTCCGATGGCAGGCGCCGGGACGTGATCGCCGGCTGTAGCGTCGAAGCGATCGATGCCACCGGCGCCGGCGATTGTTTCGACGGAGCGTTCATTGCGCGCGTCATCGCCGGCGACGACCCGTTTGCCGCGGCTCGCTTCGCCAATGCTGCGGCCGCGCTTGCGACGACGGGATACGGCGCGGTCGCTCCGTTGCCGCGTGCCGACGATGTGCGACGCCTCCTTGCGGCCTGACACAATGTCGAGCGTCATCGCAGCAACTCTTCGCAACGCGTTGCTCGATCGCTGACGCCGTGTCGAGCGTCATCGCCGCAACGTTTCGCAACGACTTGTTCGCAGGCAAGGTCGCGCTCGTTGTCGGAGGCACGAGCGGCATCGGCGCCGCGATTGCCGCTGCGCTGGCGCAGGCAGGCGCCGTCGTGACGGTGACGGGCGCAACGCGCGCCGAAATCGAAGCAGCACGGGCAGTGCCGGACTTCGGCGGCCGCGACGCAATCGCGCTCGATGTTCGCAATGACGCGGCCGTGCGCCACCTGCTGGACGACCTGCCGCGGCTCGACATCCTGGTGAACTGCGCGGGTATCATTCGTCGCGACGATGAACATGCGCTCGGCGTGTTCGAGGACGTGCTTTCGATCAATCTGACGGGTACGATGCGGTGTTGCACGCTGGCGCGCCCGAAGCTTCGAGCAACCGGGGGAGGCATCGGCGGCGTCATCGTCAACACGGCGTCGGTGCTGTCGTATCAGGGCGGCGCACGCGTGCCCGCGTACAGCGCGAGCAAGGGCGGCGTCGCGCAATTGACGAAGTCGTTGGCGCTTGCGTATGCCGGCGACGGAATACGCGTCAACGCGGTCGCACCGGGCTGGGTGCGCACGCCATTGACGCAGGCGTTGCAGGCCGATGCGGCGAGGAGCGATGCAATCGTCGCGCGCACGCCGCTCGGGCGCTGGGCCGAGGCCGACGACATCGCCGGTGCGGCGGTATTTCTGTGCTCGCCCGCGGCGCAGTTCGTCACCGGCGTCGTGTTGCCGGTCGATGGCGGTTACCTGAT
>JAICVH010000289.1 GCA_025935435.1 Burkholderiales bacterium | reverse complement strand
TCGTGTGTCCCGACGAGTGCCCGCGCAGCCGCTTGCATCGCATCGACGTCGAGCGCGGCGTGGTGCCAGCCGACGCGCCCGCGCAACAAGCCGGGTCGCTCGGGACGATCGAGCAGCACATAAGTGTAATGTCGCGCGACGGCAGTGAAGCGCGCATGAAAGTCGGCCGCGACCGGCCGACACCATAGCACTGCCGCGGCGGTGTCGAGATTGGCGTTGACGCCGCGCACCCACGCGGTTTGCGGACGCGCGACCGGCGCGTCGAAGTGAACGATCTGCGATGTCGCGTGCACGCCGGCATCGGTGCGGCCTGCAGCGGCGACGCGCATCGCGCATCCGGCGATCGACGCGAGCGCCCGCTCGAGCGCGTCCTGGACGCTGCAGCCCGACGGCTGCGCCTGGAAACCGCAGAACGCGCGTCCGTCGTACTCGAGCGCGAGCGCGTGCCGCGTCGTGGCGTTCAGGACGCCAGCTTGGCGAGCAACCCCTGTGCTTCGGACTTCTGCTGGTCGTCGCCTTCGTGCAGCACTTCCTGCAGGATCTCGCGCGCGCCGTCGGTGTCGCCCATCTCCTGGTACGCCTTGGCGAGGTCGAGCTTGGTCGCGGCGTCGTGCCATTGACCGTCGAGCACGGACGGCGTCGGATCGTCGAACGTGGGACGGTCCGGGTTGAACGACAGGTCGAGCTTGTCCAGTTCGAGCGGTTTCGCCGGAGCACCGAACGATGCCTGCGCCGACGCCAGGCTCGCCTCGGGTTTCGCTTCCGCCGGTTTGGGGGTGGCAGGGCGATCGAGCTCGTCGAGCTGGAAGTCGAGATCGAAGCGCGGCGGCTCGGCCGGCGTATCGACCCGCGTCGACAGGTCGTTCACCGACTGCGCGAAGTTCGTCGCGCCCGCGGCGAACGCGTCCGTCGTGATGCCCCCGACGTCGCCAACGCCGGACTTCGCGCCGTGTGCAGCGGCCACTGCTGCGACCGGCGTGGTGGCACTGCGCGCCAGCGCGTCTTCGGCGCCGGCAAGGATCTGCGCGGCCGATTTCATCGGTTGCGGCGTCTCCGGAGCGATCGAGATGTCGCCGTCGTTGAACGCGGGTGTCGAATGCAGCGGCGAGCGTGGCGCAGCCGCCGAAACTGCGGGTGCTGCGGCGGGCGCTTCGCGCGACGCTGCCGGCGCGACGGCGCCGTCCTGGAACATCGGGTTGGCCGGATCGAGCTGGCGTCCGAGCGTCACCGCCTTGTGCCAGACGTCACCCTGGCCGTGGCTGACCGCGAACAGCTCGGAGGCAACGGTTTCGAACGCCTGCGGCTTGTTGTGCTGCGAATGGATTTCGAGCAGCTTCAGGTAGATCTCCTGCCGTTGCGGATCCTTCTTCAGCGCATCCTTCAGGATCTCTTCGGCCTGCGCGTCGCGACCGTAGGCGAGGTACACCTCGGCTTCGGCGATCGGGTCCACTTCGTCGGTGTCGATATTGCCCAACCCCTCGCGGCTGAAATCGCTTGCGAGCGAGTTGTCACCGGTGTTGACGACCCCGCCGCCGGTCGAGCCGAACACCGTGTTGGTCTTGATGTCAGTGCCCGAAATGATGCTGTCCTCGAACTTCGTGCCGGTGCGACGGCGCGCGGCGATCAACGCAGCGATGCCGCCGAGGATCGCGAGCGCGGCCGCGCCGATCGCCCAGTTCGGCGTCGAGGAGAACAGGTCGGCAAAAAATCCGGGCGGCTCGGACTTCGGCGCCGCTGCTTTGACAGCGGGCGGCGGCGCGGGCGTTGCCGCCGGCGGCTGCGCAGCCGCAGGTGGCGGCGCCTTGGCTTCAGGGGGTGTCGGGGCAGCCGGCGTAGCGGTGGCCGTCGCTGCCGTCGCACTGGTCGGCGGAGTCGTACTTGCAGGCGTCGACGGCGTGGCGGCGGTCGCCGGACTTTCCGCCGGGCCCTTGCCGCGGGCCGCGTCCGCCTGCGCTTGCAGTTGCGCGAGCGACTGGTTCTTGAGCTCGACCGCCCGCTGCATTTCAGCGATGGTCTTTTCCAGCGCGGCGATGCGCGCCTGCGCATCCTTCAGCTGCTGGTCCCGCGCGATCGCGTCCTCGGCCGGCACACCACCCTTGCCGGTTGCGGCGCGCGACACGCGAAGCTTGTCCGATCCGGGCGGCGCTGCCGGCGTACGGTCCTCGACCGCAGCACCGATGCGCCCGCCGGATTCGCGACTTGCCGCTCCGGTCGACGCAGGTGCCGCGCCGGCGACGCGGTCGCGGTAGCTGCGCCAGTCGGACGCCTGCATTCGCACGACGCGCGCCGCTTCCGGCGCGGCCGTCGCCTGAGCGTCGGCGGCGGACGGGATCGTCATGATGGCGCCGGCGCGCAAACGATTCATGTTGTCGCCTTCGAACGCCGCCGGGTTGCCTCGGAACAGCGCCGCGAGCATCTGCTCGAGCGTCGCCTCGTTCGGCTTGAACTGCGCGGCGATCCGCTGCAGCGTGTCGCCGCGCTTGACCGTGTATTGCTCGCCGCCGCTGGCGGACGGCGCCGACGACGGCGCGGCCGCGGCAGCCGGCGAAGGTGTCGCGGCGGGGGCGCGCGCGGCCGGCGCCGCGCTCGTGCGGGCGGGCGTTCCGGCGCGTGCCGGGGTGACGGGCTCGGCCGCCGCCGCAGCGGGCATCCCCGGCGGATCCAGCAGGAACGTGTATTCGCGGACAACGCGGCCGGCCGCCCAGTCGAGTTCGATCAGCAGGTCGAGAAACGGCTCCTGTACCGACACCGGCGACGATACGCGCAGGAACGGTGCGCCGGTGCCGCCTTCGAGCGAGACACGAGCGCGTGACAGCGTTTGCTGGTACGTCAGGTTGTTCTGCCGGTACAGCGACGGATCCGCGACCTTGGCGCGGAGCGAATCGAGGTCTTCGCGCGTGACCGACGTGAGCTCGATGCGCGCCGACAGCGGCTGCCCGAGCGCCGATTCCACGGTCAGCTTGCCGAGCCCCAAGGCCAGCCCATGGCCCGGCAGCGCCAGCGCGCCGGCCAGCAGGCTGTACGTAAAGATGGGTTTAGCGCGCATGCCTACCTCATGGGGATTGGCTGGTTAGTTCGAGCTAACTTAACATCACGCTCTGGGCGGTGCAAGGTAAACCCCGGTTTAGATAGTGTTTTATGCCAGCCGCGCATCGGCGCGCAACACAGCTTCATGCCGGTGTGCTAACGGCTTCGCAACGGCTAGCGGAGCGCCGGGGCCGCGCACACAACGTATGGTGGTTCCGCGCAGCTAGACGACTGTTGCGCCCGCGACCCGTCACGCGCGGAGCGCACTGGGAACACGGCGGCCAGGGCGCGGCAGACCGGTTGCATAAAGCTGCCGGAAATACGCCGCGCAATGCCGAACCGAGTTCGCTCGCGCGAATCGACGGTAATCATGACGCGTTGCCATGACGCATGGCGTTCGCACGACGCCGCGCGCGGTGGTACCGCGCTGCGACCGGACTGCGCCGTCTCAGCTAAGAAGCCGGCTCGCGCCGCTGGAGGATGCTCAGCATGCGGCGCAACGGCTCGGCCGCACCCCACAGCAACTGATCGCCGCAGGTGAAGGCGGACAGATACTCGGCGCCCATCGCAAGCTTGCGCAAGCGCCCGATCGGAATGTGCAGGCGCCCGGTGACCGCGGCCGGCGTCAGTTCGCGAATGCTCGCATCACGTTCGTTCGGCACGACGCGTACCCATTGGTGGGCGTCGGCGAGAATCCGTTCGATATCCGCGAGCGGAAGGTCGCGCGTCAACTTGATCGTCAGCGCCTGCGAGTGGCAGCGCATTGCGCCAACGCGCACGCACAACGACTCGATCGGAATCGCGTTGGCGCCGCGCCCGAGGATCTTGTTCGTCTCGGCGCTTCCCTTCCATTCCTCGCGACTCATGCCATTGCCGAGATCCTTGTCGATCCACGGTATCAGGCTGCCTGCGAGCGGAACGCCGAAGTGATCGGTCGGAAAGCGCTCGTCGCGCAGGATGCCGGCGACTTCCCGATCGATGTCGAGGATCGACGACGCGGGATCGTCGAGCAGCGCCTTCGCGGCCAGATGCGCCTCGCCCATCTGCTGCAGCAATTCGCGCATGTTCTGCGCGCCTGCGCCGGATGCCGCCTGATACGTCATGCACGTCATCCACGACACGAGGTTCTCGCGCAACAGGCCGGCGACCGCCATCACCATCAGGCTGACCGTGCAGTTGCCGCCGATGAAATTCTTGGTGCCGGCAGTGACCGCGCGATCGATGACTTCGCGATTCAC
>JAICVH010000513.1 GCA_025935435.1 Burkholderiales bacterium | reverse complement strand
TTTTGTGTGCGCAACTCCGGCGCGACCGCCGTCGTCGAAGGCACCGGCGATCACGGCTGCGAATACATGACCGGTGGCACCGTCGTCGTGCTCGGCCGCACCGGACGGAATTTCGCCGCGGGCATGAGCGGTGGGGTCGCCTATGTGTACGACGTCGACGACACGTTCGCGTCGCGCTGCAATCCGGCGATGGTCGCTCTCGGGCCGGTGCTCTCGGAGAGCGAGCAGCACAAGCAGGAGAAGGAACTCGTGCTGGCAGGCAAGGGGCGGCTGTTGCACACGGGCCGTGCCGACGAAGCGATTCTGCGCGACCTGATCGAGCGACATCTTCGCTTCACCGGTTCGACCGTCGCGCTCGCGATGCTCGATCACTGGGATGCGGCGCGCGCGAAGTTCATCAAGGTATTCCCCAACGAGTACGTCCGTGCGCTCTCGGAGATGCACGTGCGCGCACAGCAGACGAAACCGGCCGGCTTGACGGCCCGCGAGGTCGCCGCCAAGGCCGCGGCGTAAGCAGCACACAAAACGATGGGCAAGATCACGGGCTTCATGGAGCTGCAGCGGATCGCGGAGGTCGCCGATCCGATCAACGCGCGCGTCCGCCATTTCCGCGAGTTCATCCATACGCTCGAGGATGGCGCCGCGGCGAAGCAGGGCGCGCGCTGCATGGACTGCGGCATTCCGTTCTGCCAGAGCGGCTGCCCGGTCAACAACATCATTCCGGACTGGAACGATCTCGTGTACCGGAAACAGTGGAAGGAAGCGCTCGACGTCCTGCATTCGACGAACAACTTTCCGGAGTTCACCGGACGCATCTGCCCTGCACCCTGCGAGGCAGCCTGCACGCTCAACATCAACAACGATCCCGTCGGCATCAAGTCGATCGAGCACTTCATCATCGACAAGGGTTACGAAAACGGCTGGGTCGTGCCCCAGCCACCGTCGCACAAGACGGGGCGGCGCGTCGCCGTCGTCGGGTCGGGACCGGCAGGACTCGCCTGCGCGCAGCAGCTTGCGCGCGCGGGACATGACGTCGTCGTGTTCGAGAAGGAAGATCGCATCGGCGGCCTGTTGCGTTACGGCATTCCCGATTTCAAGATGGAAAAGCACTGGATCGACCGCCGGATGGCGCAGATGTCGATCGAGGGTGTCGACTTCCGACCGAATGCGCACGTCGGCGGCAACGTGCCGGCCTCCGAATTGCTCGCGCAATTCGACGCGATCGCGCTGACCGGCGGTGCGGAGAAACCGCGCGACCTGCCGGTGCCGGGACGCGATCTGCCCGGTGTGCACTACGCGATGGAGTTTCTGCCGCAGCAGAATCGCGTCGTTGCCGGCGACCGCGTCACCGAACAGATCGTCGCGAAGGGGCGCAACGTCGTCGTCATCGGCGGCGGCGACACCGGATCCGATTGCGTCGGCACGTCGAACCGGCAGGGTGCGCTCTCGGTCACGCAATTCGAATTGCTGCCGCAGCCTCCCGAACTCGAGAACAAGCCGCTCGTCTGGCCTTACTGGCCGATCAAGCTGCGCACGTCGTCGTCGCACGAGGAAGGCTGCGAGCGCGACTGGTCGGTCGCGACCAAACGCTTCGAGGGAAACGGCCGCGTCGAGCGGCTGATCGCTGCGCGCGTCGAAATGCAACGCGACGCGAACGGCGGCATGCGCATGATGGAAGTACCTGGCACCGAGTTCACGCTCAAGGCTGATCTCGTGCTGCTCGCGATGGGGTTTACCGGTCCAGGCGATACGGGTCTCGTCGAACAGCTCGCCGTGGAACGCGATGCACGCACCAACGTGAAAGCGACGACCGACGATTACCGCACGAGCGTCGCCAAGGTATTCGCAGCGGGGGACATGCGGCGCGGCCAATCGCTCGTCGTGTGGGCGATTCGTGAAGGTCGTCAATGCGCGCGCGCGATCGACGAGTTCCTGGCGGGCGCATCGTCGCTTCCGCGCTGACAACGGTTCACGCCGGCCAGCGGTGACGGCGTTCGCCAACGACGCGCTGCTGCGCGCGCTGCGCCGGCAGCCGACGTCGCGTGTGCCCGTGTGGCTGATGCGCCAGGCCGGTCGTTACCTTCCCGAGTACGCGGCGCTACGTGCGCGCGCCGGGAGCTTCATGGCGCTCGCGACGACGCCATCGCTCGCCACCGAGGTGACGCTGCAGCCGCTCGCGCGTTTTCCGCTCGACGCCGCAATCCTGTTCTCGGACATCCTGACGGTGCCCGATGCGATGGGCCTCGGGTTGTCGTTTTCCGAGGGAGAAGGGCCGCGCTTTGCGCGTCCGACTGCGGACGAGGCGTCGATCCGCGCACTCGCGCCGCCCGATCTCGGGCGTTTGCGCTACGTGTTCGACGCCGTGGCAGAAATCAAGCGGGCGCTCGCTGGCCGCGTGCCACTCATCGGCTTTGCGGGCAGCCCGTTCACGCTCGCCTGCTACATGATCGAAGGACGCGGCAGCGACGATTTCGCAAGCGTTCGTCGGATGGCGTATGCGCGGCCGGACCTGCTCGAGCGCCTCGTCACCGTCAACGCCGAATCGGTCGCAGCGTACGTCCGTGAACAGATCGTCGCGGGTGTCGACGCGATCATGCTGTTCGATACGTGGGGCGGCCTCTTGCCGGCGGCTGAATACCGGCGCTTCTCGCTCGCGCCGATGCGGGCGATCCTGGGTGCGCTGCCCCCGGAGGTGCCGACGATCGTGTTCACGCGCAACGGGGGGCATTCACTGGCGGCACTCGTCGACTGTGG
>JAICVH010000453.1 GCA_025935435.1 Burkholderiales bacterium | reverse complement strand
GTGCCGGCCGAGGTACGCGACGTCGCGAAGCCGATGTTGCGCGTCGTCGCCGACAACACGGTGAGCCACGCGCCTGCCGAATCGCGCGCACGCGCGCATGGCGCGGGCCTCACGTTGCTGGCGGATGTCCCGCGTGCGCCGGAACCTCCCGCGCCGCCGGTCGAGCCCGAAGACGTCACCGTGGGGTCGGTGACGTTGTCGGGGGCGCTGTGGCGCATCCTGTGCGACGAAGCGGACCAGCACGTCGCCGTGTTGCAGCACGAGGTGTCGGTGCTGCAGTTCGATCCCGAGCACATGCCGGTGATCGCCATGGTGCGTGCGAGCCATACGCTATGCGGCATCCATCGCACCGGCGGCATCACGCTGATTGCGACGACAGCGCGCGCGCTCGAGCAGGCGCTGCTTGCGCTCGAAGAACGGGGCGCACCGTTCCCGAGCACTGCGCAGCCGGTGCTTGCACGCGCGATCGCGGGACTCGCGCATTTCGTGAGTCGCGTGAAGAACCGCGAAGGCTTCACGCCGAGCGACGAACGCGAAGCGGCCGACATCGTCAATGAACTCGACGAGATGCGCAGGGAAGCGCTCGCGGACCTGCCGGCCGTCGATCCGCTGATTCCGTTGGATACCGGCGCGGCGGACTTGCCGTCTGCGCCCATCATGGACGCGCCACGGCTCCTCGGTCGCTCGGATACGGCGGATGCGAAGCAGCAGGTCGCCGCCCTGTTGCTCGCCGACCATGAAGTCACTGCCGCCGCCGATTCCGCGAACGTCGCCGCCGTTGACGCGTCAGCGCCCACGGAGCCGGCGGCCACGGTCGTCGACAGCGTGGCGCCGCAGATCGTGCACGAGCACCCGCCGGTCGATCCGGTCGCCGAACCGATCGTGGACTTTCCTCCACTCGCCGGTCATATCGATGCGCCACCTGAACCGCAATGGCCCGCGCGGCCACCCGCGAGCTCACCGGCGACGCCACCTGCATCCGAACCGACGTGGTCGCCGCCATCCGCACCTGCGCCAGCACCGCGTCCGGTTGCAAGCGACGAGTCGCTGCTCGATGTCACTGACGACGTCGACGCCACGATTCTTCCGATTTTTCTCGAAGAAGCGAACGAGCTCTTCCCGCAGGCCGGCGAGCAGGTGCGCGCGTGGCGCCGCATGCCCGACGACGTTGCCAGTGGCGGGCAGCTTCGCCGCACGCTGCATACGCTGAAGGGCAGCGCGCGCATGGCCGGTGCAATGCGGCTCGGCGAGCTCGCGCATCGGATGGAATCGCGGCTGACACTCGGCGATACCCCCGTCGCACCGACGGTCGACCTGTTCGAGGCGCTCGACACGGATCTCGACCGCATCGGTTTCGTGCTCGACGCGTTGCGTGAAGGCACGACCAACGTTGCGCTGCCGTGGCTCGTGCAGGCGATGCCCGCAGACGCCGCTGCACCACAAGGCGCGACGAGCACGCCGATTCCATCCACGCCCGCACCTGACGCAGGGGCATCGCCCGCCCCGACGGCGGCGCCGCGCATTGACGCTGCCACCGACGCGGACATGGCGAAGGCCATGCTGCGTGTGCGCGCGGACATCGTCGATCGACTCGTGAACGAAGCGGGCGAGGTGGCGATCGCCCGCGCACGTGTGGAAGGCGAGTTGCGGGCGCTCAAGCAGAACCTGCTCGAGCTCACCAGCAGCGTAATCCGTCTGCGCGGTCAGGTGCGTGAAATCGAGCTGCATGCGGAGACGCAGATCCAGTCGCGGATGTCGCTGGTCAGCGCCGCGCACGAGGAGTTCGACCCGCTCGAGCTCGACCGTTACACGCGTTTCCAGGAACTGACGCGCTCGTTCGCCGAAGGCATCAACGACGTGTCGACCGTGCAGCAGGCGCTGCTCAAGAACCTGGACGACGCCGATGCGGCACTGCTCGCGCAAGCGCGTTTGTCACGCGACGTGCAGCAGCGGCTGTTCGCGATCCGCACCGTTCCGTTCAACAGCCTGTCCGAACGCCTGTACCGGATTCTGCGCAAGACGGCGCGTGAACTCGACAAGCGCGCCAACCTGGAAATCCACGGCGCGCAGACCGAGCTCGACCGGTCGGTGCTGGAAAAGCTCGTGGGTCCGCTCGAACACCTGCTGCGGAACGCGCTCGATCATGGGATCGAAACGCGCGCCGCACGGGTCGCCGCCGGCAAGTCGGAGACGGGCGAAGTCGAACTGACAGTCCGGCAGGTCGGCAACGAGATCGCAATCGAGATCGCCGACGATGGCCGCGGCATCGACTTCGAGCGCGTGCGCGAACGTGCGGTCGGACTCGGACTGTTCACCGCCGATGCTGAGCCGACGATCCACGAACTCGTCGAATGCCTGTTCCACCCCGGGTTCTCGACCGCATCCGCGGTGACGCAGATCTCCGGCCGTGGCATCGGCATGGACGTCGTGCGCAACGAAGTTGTCGCGCTCGGTGGTCGCGTCGATGTGCATACGCAGCCGGGCAAAGGAACGCGTTTCAACCTGTTCCTACCGCTCACGTTGGCGGTCGCGCAGGCGGTGCTCGTCCGCGCGGGCGGTCGCCTTTGGGCAATTCCGGCGCCGATGGTGGAGCAGGTCCAGCAGATCAAGCCCGATGTGCTGCGCACACTGTATGCGGACGGGCAGGTCCATTGGCAGAACCGTGCTTGGCCGTTTCATTACCTGCCGCGGCTGCTCGGCGACGCGAACCCGGTGCCCGATCTCGCGCGCTACAACGCCGTGTTGCTGATTCGCAGCGGACAGGGAACGGCAGCGATCCACGTCGACGAGATGGTCGGCAACCAGGAAGTCGTCGTCAAGAACATCGGGCCGCAGCTCGCGCGCGTGTCCGGCATCTCGGGCGCGACGGTGCTCGGTACCGGCGAGATCGTGCTGATCATCAATCCGGTGCAGCTCGCACAACGGCCGGGTGTGATCCGCTACGATCCGGCGGACGAAGAACGGCTCGCCGCCGTGCGCCACGGAGCGGCCAAGACGACGCGCAAGCTGGTGATGGTGGTCGACGACTCGCTGACGGTGCGCAAGTTCACGACGCGTCTTTTGACGCGCGAGGGTTTCGAAGTGATTACGGCGCGCGACGGCGTCGAT
>JAICVH010000111.1 GCA_025935435.1 Burkholderiales bacterium | reverse complement strand
GTATGATTTTCGGGGGACATCCAGCGCGACCGACTGTGGCATCGGGCGCGCGATTGCGGCGGGCGGCGCGTGCACGCTGAGCCTTTACTTCGCGCCGCGGGAGATCGGCCGCCGCCAGGCGACGCTCGTCGTCGACGCGCCGCAGCTTGCCGCGCTCGCCTTTCTTACGCTGGTCGGTGAGGCGACGACCGAGCCGGCCAAGCCCCCGACGATCGTCGTGACCGAGTTCCACAACGCGCGGGACGGGCAATACTTCATCACCGGCGATCCTGGAGAAGTCGCGTTCCTTGACGGCGGCAAGCTCGGATCGGACTGGTCGCGCACCGGCGCGTCTTTCAAGGCGTGGCCAATTGACACGGCTGCAACCGACGCTCTGCCGGTATGCCGGTTCTTCGGCACGCCCGGTGTCGGACCGAACTCGCATTTCTATACGGCGTACGCCCATGAATGCGATATCGTCGCCGCCGATCCGCACTGGGTTGCCGAGGGCGTCACGTTTCGCGCGCGACTTCCGGTCGCAGGCGCCTGCGCCGCCGACGACGTTACGGTCCTGCGTTTGTTCAGCCCGGGTGCAACGACGACGGCATCACGCCATCGTTACGTTGTCGATCGCGCAACGGCGGACGCGATGGAGACACAAGGCTTCGTTCTGGAGGGGCCGGTCTTCTGCGCGCCGCATTGAGCGACGCGGCGCGGTTTCGCGCCGACGACGCACCATCCGGGCTAGTATTCGGCCCCATGGCTGCTCCGTCACTTGCCGGCAAGCTCGTCGTGGCGATCAGTTCGCGCGCGCTGTTCGACCTGACCGACAGCCACCGCGTCTACACCGAACTCGGCGTCGAAACGTACCACCGCTACCAGATCGAGCACGAGGACGAGCTGCTGGCACCCGGTCCGGCGTTCGCGCTGGTGACGAAGCTGCTGCGGCTGAACCGTTTGTCGAAGCAATACGTCGAAGTGATTCTGCTTTCGCGCAACAGCGCAGACACCGGACTGCGCGTGTTCAACGCGATCAAGCATTACGGCCTCGACATCACGCGGGCGGCCTTCACCAAAGGCGAGCCGACGTCACGTTACGTTCCGGCGTTTGGCGCACACCTGTTCCTGTCGGCCGATACCGACGACGTGCGCCGGGCGCTCGAAGACGGCTATGCGGCGGCGACGATCTTCCCGAGCGTGTTTCGCAACGAGACCGATGAACTGCGCATCGCGTTCGACGGCGACGCGGTGCTCTTCTCGGACGAGGCCGAACGCATCTACCAGTCGGCGGGTCTCGCGGCCTTCGCCCAAAGCGAGCGCGAGGCCGCAGCGACGCCGCTGTCCGGTGGACCGTTCAAGGAATTCCTCGCCGCGCTGCACCGGATCCAGGCGGATTTTCCCGAGGATCGCAGTCCGATCCGCACGGCGCTCGTCACGGCGCGCAGCGCCCCCGCGCACGAGCGCGTGATCCGGACGCTGCGCGCATGGAACATTCGCATCGACGAAGCGCTGTTCCTTGGCGGCCTCGACAAGGGCGAGTTCCTGCGCGCTTTCGGCGCAGACATTTTCTTCGACGACCAGCAGCGCCACGTCGAGTCCGCGGCGCAGCACGTGCCGGCGTGCCATGTTCCGCACGGAATAGCCAATGAATGAACGTCTTTCGAAGCTGCTGATCGCCACGATCGCAGCGAGCGCCTGGGTCGCGCCCGTCGCGGCCGACGACTATAAGATCGGCGTGCTGCACGTCGAACGCATCCTCCAGCAATCGTCTGCCGCCAAGGCGGCGCACGATCGCATCGAGCAGGAATTCAAGGCGCGTGACACCGATATCGCGCGCAGGGAGCAGGAGGTCCGCGACGCTTCCGCTCAACTCGAGAAATCTCGCGCGACGCTATCGGCCGAGGAACGTGCAGCGCGCGAACGGGCGCTCGAGGTACGGAGCCGCGATGTGCAGCGGATGCGCCAGCAGTTCGCCGAGGATCTGCGCGGTCGCCAATTCGAGGAGCTGGACAAGCTGAAGGAGCGACTCGATCGGGTGCTGACGCGCTACGCCAAGGAACGCAACTTCGACCTGATCCTGCAGGACGCGTTGTTCGTCGGCCGCACCGTCGACATCACCGACGACGTCATCAAGGCGCTCGAGGCTCCGCCGGCGAAGCAGTGACTTCGGGGTCGGAGGAACAAGTCGCCGGATCGCCCGTCACGCGAAGTCGAACGCCTGCCGCGTGACTTATTTCTCCGACCCCGAAGTCCTCCGGCCGTAGATCGGATACGCCGGGTCGCTGTAACCCGGCGTCGACGGGTGGCCCGGCCGCACCAGCGAATCGACGAGCGCCTCGTCCTCGTCGCTCCACGGCGTGCCGATCGCAGCGACATAGTCCTGCCATTGCGCGAGCGTGCGCGGCCCGGCGATCACCGACGACACGATGCGATTGGCCCACAGCCATGCGAGTGCGAACTGGACGGGCGTGCGCCCGGTGCTCGCGGCGTGCCGTTTCAGCGTTTGCGCGATCGCGAGCGATTCCTCGCGGAATTCCGTCTGCATCATGCGGCGGTCGTTGCGCGCCACGCGTGAATCATCCGGCACGACGCCGGGCGCGTATTTCGCCGTCAACACGCCGCGCGCGATCGGCGAATACGTGGCGACGCCAATACCGTAGCGATCGCAGGCCGGCAACACCTCGACCTCCGGCATCCGGTTCAGCAGGTTGTAGTACGGCTGGCACACGACCGGCGGCGTGACGCCGAGCTCGGCGCAGCATTGCATAAGCTCAGCAATGCGCCACCCGCGAAAGTTCGACACGCCGAAGTAGCGGATCTTGCCTGCTTCGATCAGCGTTCCGATCGCAGCCACCGTCTCGGCGAGCGGCGTCGTCGCGTCGTCGATATGCAGGTAGTAGATGTCGATCCAGTCGGTCCCGAGCCGCGTGAGGCTCGCGTCGCACGCCTGCATGATCCAGCGCCGCGACAGGCCGCCCGTATGCGGACGCTCGTGGCCTTCGAGCGGCATCGCGTTGCCGACCTTCGTCGCCAGGATCCACCGTGCGCGTTGCGCGCGAATCGCCGCGCCGGTAATCGTTTCCGACGCCCCGTTCGCGTACACGTCGGCGGTATCGACGAAGTTGACGCCGTTCGCATACGCGTGCGCGACGATCTCACCCGCTTCGCGTTCGCTCGTCCGGTCCCCGAACATCATCGTGCCGAGGCAAACCGGTGATACCTGCAATCCGCTGGTGCCGAGCCGCCGGTAGTGCATCGTCGATCCCTCGAAACGGCACCGCGACGTCGTTTGCCGCGATGCGGACGCTCGTTCAGTGCTTCCAGAACCGGCGCGACGCGATGCGCGCGCCTTCGGCCATCGCCGCCATCTTGGCCCAGACGACGTCGGGGTCGACCGCGGCCTGACCAACCCACGTGCCGTAACCGCAATCGCTGCCGGCCATCACGTTCTCGGGGCCGACTAGATTCGCATAGCGGCCGATCCGTTGCGCGACGAGCTCGGGATGCTCGACGAAGTTGGATTTCGACTCGATGACGCCCGGGATCAACAGCTTGCCGTCGGGCACCCGCACCGTCTCGAACAGCTGCCACTCGTGCGCATGCCGGGGATTGGCCGCCTCGAGGGCGATCGCCGACGGCTTTGCGCGGAACACGATGTCGATGACGTCAGCGAGCGGTACGTCGCAGTGGTGCGGTCCTTCGTAATTGCCCCAGCACAGATGCATGCGCAGCTGCTCCGCCGGGATGTTGCGCACCGCGTGGTTCAGCGCGTCGACGTGCATGTGCGCCTTCCTGCGCCACTCTTCAACGCTCAGGTTCGCGTACTGGATATGGCGGCCCATGCCGAGATCAGGGCAGTCGATCTGCAAGACGAGTCCCGCCCGCGCGATCGTTTCGTATTCGTCGCGCATCGCCTCGGCGATCGCCTCGACGTACGCTTCCTCGCTCGCGTAATGCTCGTTGCGAAAGAACAGCGATACGACACCCGGCGATGCCGCGGTGAGAAACGCGTCCTGCGTTGCGACGTTCGCCACTGCGGCCTGCAGATGCGCGACGTCGTTACGCGCGGCCTGCGGATCCCGCACGCCGATCGCAGCGTTGCACGCAGGGGTTTTGCGCCTGGATCGGCCCGGATCGCCGAATACACGCTTCGCGAGTCGGGGGAAGTCTTCGAGGTCCTGATAGACGAACGTGTTGCCGCTTCCGCCGAACCCCGACAACCGATCCTTGATGTAGGTGGCGTAACTCGGCTTGCTCATCTCGCCGTCGTTCACGATGTCGACGCCGGCGTCCGCCTGCTTGCGCACGACCTCGGTCACGGCCAGGGCGATGCGCCGCTCGAGGGCATCGCCGTCGATTGGAACGCCCTCTTCGCGCGCGTACATGATGCGTACGAGGTCGTCCGGACGCGGCAGGCTTCCCGTGTGCGTCGTCAGGAATCGGTCGGTGCTTCGCTTCATGGGCCGTGCACGCTTTGTCGGCGCCGCATTGTCGCATGGCGCGATCGAGTCGCACGGTACAATCGGCCGCCTTCATCGCTGCACCATCTCCATGAACGTGCTGTTCGACGACGACGGCCAGCTCAAGGCCGGCACGCTCCTCGCCGACCACGATTCGTCGCTCCAGGTCGAAGCCGTCTCCGGCAAGCGGCAGAAGATCAAGGCGGCTCACGTGCTGCTGCGCTTTGCCGCGCCGTCGCCCGCCGAGACGATGGCGAAGGCGAACGAGATCGTCGCTGACATCGATCCGAACTTTCTGTGGGAAGTCTCGGCCGAGGACGAGTTCGGTTTCGATGAGCTTGCGCGCGAGTACTACGGCAGCACACCCGCGCCGGCCGAGTCGGCTGCGGTGGCGCTCGCGCTCGCGCGTGCGCCGATGTACTTCTATCGCAAGGGCCGTGGCCGGTATCGGAAGGCACCGCCCGAAGCGCTGAAGGCAGCGCTCGCGTCGGTCGCGCGAAAGGAACGCGAAGCACGCGACATCGCGCAGTGGAGCGACGAGCTTCGTGAATACCGCTTGCCGGCGCCGCTCGCGTCCGCAATCGACATGCTGCTGTACCGCCCCGACAAGCAGGCACCGGAATGGAAGGCGCTCGACGCGGCATGCACGTCGCTTCGAACCAGCGCGCTCGAGCTGCTGCGGCGATGTGGCGCGATTCCTTCGACGCACGACTACCACTTCAATCGGTTCCTGATCGAGACGTTTCCGAGCGGCACGACGTTTCCGGCGTGGGGCACGCTGGCGCAACTGCCGGAGTTGCCGTGCGCGGACGTGCGCGCGTTCTCGATCGATGACGCGTCGACGACCGAAATCGACGATGCTTTTTCCGTGCGCGAACTCGGCGATGGCCACCGCGAGATCGGTATCCACATCGCCGCACCGGCGCTCGGCGTCGTGCACGGCTCGTCACTCGACGCCATCGCCCGTCAACGACTGTCGACTGTCTATATGCCCGGACGCAAGTTGACGATGCTGCCGGACACCGTCGTCGATGCGTTCACGTTGCGCGAAGGCGAGGCACCGCCTGCGCTGTCGCTGTACGTCGAAACGACGCACGACGGCGCGCCGCGTGCGCAGCGAACGGTGCTCGAACGCGTGCCGGTCGCGGCCAATCTTCGACTCGACGCGCTGACCGAAGCTTTCGCGAACGAGGATGGGCGGAGCGCCGATGCGCCGTGGACGCCGGAGCTGCGCGCGCTATGGCAATTCGCCAGGCATGCTGCCGCCGAACGCGGCAAACCCGACGCGGCGCGTATCGATTTCAACTTCGCCGTCGACTGGGATGCCGACGGCGGCGGCGAACGCGGCCGCGTGACCATCGTGCCGCGACCGCGCGGCAGTCCGCTCGACAAGCTGGTCTCCGAATTGATGATTCACGTGAATCACACGTGGGGTAGACGAATTGCCGATGCAGGCATCGCCGGTCTCTATCGGGTGCAGGCGGGCGGCAAGGTGAAGATGAGCACCCGTCCGGGCGAGCATCAGGGGCTCGGCGTGCGCCACTACCTGTGGGCGAGCTCGCCACTGCGGCGCTACAGCGATCTCGTGAACCAGCGGCAGCTCATCGCAACCGTCGAGGGTACGCGGCCACCGTATGCGGCGAACGACGCGGAGCTCCACGCCGCGCTGACCGATTTCGAAACGACGTATTCGCAGTACGCCGAGATGCAGGAGCGGATGGAACGATACTGGTGCCTGCGCTGGTTGCTGCAGGAGCGCGCCGACGAATGCCCGGCCACGGTGATTCGCGAGAACCTCGTGCGATTCGTGCAGTTGCCGCTGGTGGTGCGGCTGCCGGACATGCCACCGAGCGACCCGGATGCCCGGGTACGCGTCTCGATCGGTCGCATCGATCTGCTGGCGATGACCGTCGAATGCCGGTACGCCGGAATCTCGCACTGAGCTCGGACGGAAGCTGAATCGTCCGCCGCTCGGCGCAATGTCGTTGCGTCGCCGCCACGCGTGCCACCGAGGCGGACCGGCGGCCGGCTCCGCCGCTATGACGACGGCATGAGAGCGCTACAATGCGCGCTACCGTCTTTACCCTTCACCGCCCCTTGCCGCCTCGCGCCGCGCAGCCCAAGCTCACCGCCGTCCGCAATGCGGACGACGCCGCGCCGGCGCTCGAGCGGCGGGCGTCGGCGTCGCGTCGTTCAGCGCAGCCCGGACCGTCCGCATCGCCATCACGAGCAGCGGCGCAGCCGCAGTCGCATCCGACGGCAACAGCGGCCGCGCCGCGCAAGGCGCGCCTCGCGTTCGCCGGCACGCTGCCGCCGGCGCGCATCCCACCCGAGTCGTTGAAAGCCGCGGCCCGCACGTCGACGGTCGGCATTGCGATCGGCATCTCCATCGCATTGCATGCAGTCGCGATGGTCACGCATTTCACGTTCGGCTCCGGCCGTCTCTCCGACAACGGCCCGCCGCTGCAGGTTGCGCTCGTCAACGCAAAGTCCGCGTCCAAGCCGGCCAAGGCCGATATCCTCGCGCAGGCCAACCTCGACGGCGGTGGGAATACGGAGAAGGATCGCCGCGCGAAGACGCCGTTGCCGGTCATGCCGCGCGAGACGCCGCGCCAGAACGTTGCAGTCGCCTCGCCGCGTGCGGAGGTGCAGGAGAACGTGTCGCGCGAGATGATGACGCAGCTCAAGTCGCCGGTCACGATTCCCGTACCGGAGCCCAAGCCGCTCGAGGAATCCGAGCGGACCGATTCCCCGACGGCGAATGAAATGATGCAGCGCACGCTCGAGGCGATGCGCCTCGAGGCGCAGATCGCGCGCGACATGGACGCGTATCAGAAGATCCCGCGCCGCAAGCACATCGGCGCGCAGGCGAAGGAATACCGCTTCGCCCGCTATGTCGAAGACTGGCGCATGAAGGTGGAGCGTGTCGGCAACATGAACTATCCGGAAGCC
>JAICVH010000269.1 GCA_025935435.1 Burkholderiales bacterium | reverse complement strand
GAACGGCTCGCGCTGATCGCCACGCTCGAGCGCGCGATCGAAGTGCTGCCCGCACCGGCGAAGCTTCGCGCGCTGTAGACCGCGCTACGCAGGCGGCAGGTATTTGCTGGGGTCCATCGGGCGCCCCTGACGGCGGATCTCGAAATGCAGCTTCACCTGATCGGCGTCGGTGTTGCCCATTTCCGCAATCTTCTGACCGCGCGTCACCTGCTGCCCTTCCTTGACCAGGATTTCCCGGTTGTGCGCGTACGCAGACAAGTAGGTCGCGTTGTGCTTGATGATGATCAGCTTGCCGTAGCCGCGAAGGCCGTTGCCCGCGTAGACGACACGTCCGGGCGCGCTCGCATGCACCGCCTGCCCTGCCGTGCCGGCGATGTCGATGCCCTTCAGGTTCGCGGTGTCGGAAAAACCGGCGATGATGCGCCCCTTCGTCGGCCATGCCCAGTCGAGCTGATCGCCGTCGCCGGCGGTCGCGGGCGTGTTTGCCGCTCCGGCGGGTGTGCGTGCGGCCGGAGCCGGTTCACGCGCATCGGACTTGGCGTCCGCCCGGGGTTCGATGCGCGGCCCCGGCGGCGTCGCCATCGCGAGCGCGTCCGGCGGAGCGGGCACGGCGCTCGCAGCGAGCGTCAGTTCGCGCACTGCGTGATCCGAATACGGCTCCTTCACCGCCTTCGGAGACGTCTTGACGCTGCCGCCGGTGATCGGTGACGCATGCGGTACCGTGGCGACCGGAGCGGTTGCGAGCGGTGATGCAGGCATCGTTCCCGGCATCGTTCCCGGCTTCGCTTCGACGACGGGCGGCGGTCCGCGTAACGGTGACGTCGTCACGCCGGTCGATGCATCCGCCGTCGCGGGCGGCGCTTCACCGGGTGCGGTCAGTCGCAACACCTGCCCGACGCGGATCACGTTGACGTTCTCGACGTTGTTCCATGCCGCGAGCTCGCGATAGTCGAGCCCGGTGTCGAGAGCAATCTGATGCAGTGTGTCGCCACGCTTGACCGTGTACGTCGGTGCTGGGGTCGATGCCATGGGCGCGGCCACGGACGGCGCGATGGTCGACGGCGGCGCGATGGCGGGCGAAGGCGGGACACCCGTCATCGCGCGGTCCTCGACCGGCGCCGGACGCCGCGTCGCGCAGCCCCCGCTGACGATGATCGCCGCAATCAGCGCGGCGGTCAGACGAAGTAGTCCGCGACACGACGACGAGCCGGAGGTGGTAGGACGCATCGATGCAACGACTGGCGAGTGGCTCGGAAGTTCAGCCGAGCCCCGGCAACAGGGGCACGAATCGTACCGTATCGAACGTTTGCTCCCGCATTCCGGTGGACGCGGCTTCGATGACCGTCAGCCGCTGCACGCCGCGCTCGCCTTCCTCGCTGCTCGCGAGGGGAAGCACCATGCGCCCGCCCGGCTTCAGATGGCGCAGCAGAGGCGCCGGGACATGGGTGGCGCCGGCCGATACGATGATCGCGTCGACGCTGATCGCTTCGCCAAGGTCGGCACTGCCATCGCCGTGCGCAAGACGGACGTTGCGAATCTTCAGCGACTGGATGTGGCGCCGCGCCTTGTTGACGAGGGCGGCGATCCGTTCGATCGTATAGACGGTCGTCGCGAGGTGCGCGAGAACGGCCGTCTGGTAGCCGCACCCGGTACCGATCTCGAGCACGCCGTCGAGCGCGCGCCCGTTTCGCGCCAGTTCGGTCATCCGCGCAACCACCCAGGGCTGCGAGATCGTTTGACCATGGCCGATCGGCAGCGGCGAGTCGTCGTAGGCGCGAATCGCGAGCGCTTCATCGACGAAGATATGACGAGGCACCGCGTTCATCGCGGACAGCACGACCTCGTCCCGGATTCCATCGGCGCGCAGGCGCTCGATCATGCGCGCACGCGTGCGGTCGGACGTCATGCCGATACCGCTCGTTCCGCCGCCGCGGTTGCCTACGCTGCCCATCGCCCTCGCATCCGCAACTTCAACGCTCGAGCCACGCCGACACGCCGGCCATCTGATCGCGATTGGTCAGATCGATCTGCAACGGCGTGATCGAAACGTAGTGGCTGCCGACCGCGTGAAAGTCGGTGCCCTCGCCCGCATCGGCCGCGGCACCGGCGGCGCCGACCCAGTACACGGTTTCGCCGCGCGGGCTCTGCATGCGGATGACATCTTCGGCCTTGTGCCGACGACCGAGGCGCGTGATCCGATAGCCGCGCACGTCGCCGCGCTCGATATCCGGCACGTTCACGTTGAGGAGCCACGGACCGGCCGCCTGCCGGCGGTGCCGTTCGACCAATTCGAGTGCAACAGCGGCCGCGGTTTCGAAATGCTCGGCCGTCTTGGAGGCAAGCGATATCGCCACGGACGGCACGCCGAGCAGGAAACCTTCGGTTGCCGCAGCGACCGTCCCCGAATAGATCGTGTCGTCGCCCATGTTCGCGCCGAGATTGATGCCCGAGATGATCATGTCGGGCAACGTCTCGAGCAGGCCGGTCACGGCGAGGTGAACGCAATCGGTGGGCGTGCCGTTGACGAACTGGAAACCGTTCGGTGCGCGCCGCACCGACAGCGGTCGATCGAGTGTCAGCGAATTCGAGGCACCGCTGCGGTCACGCTCGGGCGCGACGACGGTGATGTCGGCATGCGGGGCAAGCGCCGCGGCGAGATGTTCGAGGCCCGGCGCGAAATACCCGTCGTCGTTGGAGAGGAGAATGCGCATCGGCGCGGTTGCGCGTGGTTCCGGTTCGACGTGTGCGTCGAACGCTCGCGCACCGCGTGCGGCGATTATACCGACCCGCTCACGCGCTCTAGCCGCTGTTCCGAAGGCCGGCGGCCAGCCCGTTGATCGTCAGATGAATGGCGCGCGACGTGCGCACGTTCGTATCGCCGGCGCGATGACGTCGCAGCAGCTCGATCTGCAGATGATTGAGCGGGTCGAGGTAGGGAAAGCGATTGCGGATGCTGCGCGCAAGCGTCGGGTTGTCTTCGAGCAGGCTCGATTGTCCGGTGATCGCGAGGTAATGGCGCAGCGTGGCGGCGTGTTCGTCGCGGATGCGAGCGAAGATCGTATCGCGAACCACGGCATCGGCAACGAGCTCGGCGTAGCGCGACGCGATGGCGAGATCGGTCTTGGCGAGCACCATGCCCATGTTGGACATCGTCGCGCGAAAGAACGGCCAGCGCGCGTGCATCGACCGCAGCAACGAGAGGCCATCGGGCGTTTCGTGCAGGTACGTATCGACGCCTGATCCGAAGCCGTACCAGCCGGGCAGCATCAACCGGCACTGTCCCCAGCTGAACACCCACGGTATCGCGCGCAGGTCCTCGATGCGCGACGACGCGGTTCGCGACGCCGGCCGGCTGCCGATCTTGAGTTCGGAGATCTCGGAGATCGGCGTCGATGCGCGGAAATACTCGTTGAACCCGGGCGTGTCGTAGACGAGCGAACGATACGCGCGCAGCGCATGTGCAGACAACGCATTCATCGCTGCGAAAAAGTGTTCGGCATCGTCGCCCAGTTGCTCCGCATCCTGCAGGCTCGCATCGAGCGTCGCGGCGACCAGCGCTTCGAGATTCCTTCGCCCGAGCTCCGGATCCGAATACTTGCTGGCGATGATCTCCCCCTGTTCCGTCAGCCGCAGGCCGCCGGTGACGCTGCCGGCCGGCTGCGCAAGAATCGCGTCGTAGCTTGGACCGCCACCGCGACCGACGGTGCCGCCGCGGCCATGAAACAGACGCAATCGAACGCCCTGCGCACGCATCGTCGCGACGAGCGAGCGCTCGGCGCAATAGATCGCCCAGCTCGACGTCAGGTAGCCGCCGTCCTTGTTGCTGTCCGAGTAGCCGAGCATGACCTCCTGCGCATCTCCGCGGCTCGCCACGAACGCGCGGTAGATCGGCAGCGAAAGCGCCTCGCGCATCGTCACCGGGCAGTGCTCCAGATCGCCGATCGTCTCGAACAGCGGCACGATGTCGACGTCGATGCGATCCGCGCGTGCGAGTCCCGCTTCCTTCAATAACAACGCGACTTCCAGCAAGTCGGAAACCGACTGGCACTTCGAGATCACGTAATTGGGCAGCGCATCGTCCCCATAGCGCCGCCTTGCATCCGCGGCGACGCGGAGGATGTCGAGTTCTGCGACGACCTGCTCGGAATAGTCGAGATGCGGCGACCACAGCGGGCGCGGGCTTTGCAGTTCGCGGACGAGCAGCGCGACGCGCGCATTCTCATCCAGCGCGTCGTAGTCGTCGGCGGCGCGGGCATGCGCGAGGAGTTCGGCAACGACCGCCTCGTGGACGTCGCTGTTCTGTCGCAGATCGAGCGCCGCCAGTTGAAACCCGAATACGTCGACGGCGCGCCGCAGCGGATCGAGGCGTCGCGCGGCGAGTGCTTGTGCGCCATGCCGCGCGAGCGAAGCGGCGATCGTGTCGAGATCGGCGCGAAACTCGCCGGCGCTCGCGTACGGCAGTGCGTCCACCTGTGCCGCACGTACGCGAACGAGCGTCGTCAGGTTGCGCGCCGTTGCAGCGAGCCGCGCGTAGATGCCGACCAACGCCTGCCGGTACGGTT
>JAICVH010000053.1 GCA_025935435.1 Burkholderiales bacterium | reverse complement strand
GACGTCGCGCAAGAAATCCGGAATCCGGGCTCGTGGGCCGGCACGCGGAACTCGCGATGTTGCACGCGAATCTCGACGACGCATTGAATGGCCGCGGGCGGGTCGTCGGCGTGTCGGGTCGCGGAATTCGTTCGGGGCGTGCGCGAACGCGGCGTTCTCGTGGCGTCCGGCGAGTGCCAATCCTTCGGTGCGCACATCAGTTATTTTGCGTGGCGCGACGCATGGGCGACTCTCTTCGGCATCGATCGCAGCGCGTCCGAAGATGCGCAGGTGCAGCACGTCGAGCAGGAACTGGCGGCCGTCGATCCGGCGCTGGTGGCGCGGGCACCGTTGCTCGCGACGCTGCTCGACTTGCCGCTCGCCGACAACGATCTGACATCGCAGTTCGACCCGAAGCTTCGCAAGACATCGCTCGAGGGCCTGCTCGCGGACGCCCTCCGTGCACACGCGCGGAAGGCACCGCTCGTACTCGTCCTCGAGGACTGTCACTGGCTCGACGCGCTGTCGCGCGACTTGCTCGAAGTCTTCGCACGCATGGTTCCGAATCTTCCCGTGCTGATCGTCGTGGCGCATCGCCCGGCTACCCAGGATGAGACGCTGCGGCTTTCGTCATTGCCGAACTGCGACACACTGGCGCTTGGCGAACTGGTTGACGACGACGCGATCACGCTCATTCGTGCACGACTCGCGCCGAGCGGCGACGCCATGGACCCTCCAACCGCGCTCGTCGAGCTCGTCCGCGCCCGCGCGCAAGGCAATCCGTTCTACATCGAGGAGCTGCTGAACTTCATCGCAAGTCGCGGCGTAGATCCGCGCGACTCGCGCGCGCTCGCACGGCTGGACCTCCCGGAAAGCTTGCACAGTCTCATCCTGAGTCGCGTCGACCGTCTTGCCGAAGCGCCTCGGCAGATTCTCAAGGTCGCGAGTGTGGTTGGTCGCGTGTTCCATTCGCCGATGCTCCCCGGCGTCTACCCGGAGTTTGGCGCGCTCGACGCGGTCGAGGGCCGGTTGCGCGAGCTCGACGCCGTCGATCTCGTGAAGATGGACGAAAGTGCGGCGCGCACGTACGTGTTCAAGCACATTGTTACGCGCGACGTGGCGTACGAGAGCCTCCCGTTCGCATTTCGTTCGACGTTGCACGAACGCGTCGGCGACTACATCGAGCAGACCGACGAAGACGCGGTCGACCGCAACCTCGACATTCTTGCGCATCATTACTGGCACAGCGAGAACCGCGACAAAAAACGCGAATATCTGGGGCGGGCGGGTGCCGCGGCGCAGTCCGCGTATGCCAACGCCGCGGCGATCGACTATTTCGAGCGACTCGCACCGCTGCTGTCGAAGGGGAGCCGGCTCGACGTGCTGCTGAAGCTCGGCAAAGTGCTCGAGCTCGTTGGTCGCTGGCAACGTGCCGAGGAGATCGATCGCGAGGCGCTTGAGTTGGCCGAAAGCCTCGACGACGGTCTACGTCGCGCATCGTGTCAGACGGCGCTCGCGGAAGTCGTGCGCAAGCAGGGGCGCTTTCCGGAAGCGTTCGAGCTGCTCAATCGTGCGTCGCGCGGCTTCGCGGCGTTCGGGGATGACAGCGGCGTCGCCCGCGTGCTGCATCTGACCGGTACCGTGGCTGCGCAGCGCGGTGATTACGACAAGGCGCAGTCGAGTTATCGCAAGAGCCTGCAGATTCGCGAGCGCATCGGCGACAAGGCGAGCATGGCCAGTCTGCTGTCCAATCTGGGTGTCATCGCGGAGTATCGCGGCGACTACGATGGCTCGCGCGATTTTCACGAGCGCGCATTGTCGCTGCGAGAAAGCGTCGGGGATCGCTGGGCAATCGGCATCTCGATGACCAACCTCGGCATGATCGCCGTGCTCCAGAAACGCTTCGACGAGGCGCGCGATTGGTTCGACAAGGCGATGCGCATCAATCGCGAAGTCGGCGACAGGTGGATGGTCGCTAACTGCCACAACAATCTCGGGAACGCGACGCGCGGGCTCGGCGACTTCGCAGCGGCGCGCCGCCATTTCGCCGAAAGTCTGACCATCTATCGCGAGTATGACGACCGCTGGGCGCTCGCGTTTCTGCTCGAGGATGTCGGAATACTTGCGGCCCTGACTGGCGACGCAAATGCTGCGCTCGAGCTCGTAGGCGCGGCGGATGCGATTCGCGAAGCGATCGGCGCTCCGCGAGCGCCGTCGCTCGCAGACGAAGTCGAACGGCAGCTCGCGCGCGCCGCCGAGGGGCTGACTGACAATGAGGGAGACGCTGCACGTGAGCGCGGCAAAGCGCTCGATCTACATGACGCGGTCGATCGTGCGCTAAACGTTTGCGCAATGGCATGAGCTATTGGATATAGCCGTTCGGGATGGCGCAGATCGAATTTGTACACAGTGGGCGCTCATCGAGCGTGTCGACCCGTTTTACAAACGTCGTCGGATGCTCATGTAACCCATTGAACATAAATCCCAAATTATGCAGCCCGCTTTTTGCTTTCGCCCCCCTCTGGCGTCGCAAGCGCGCCAGCAGAGGGAGAAATCGTGAGCACGTTTTCGATGAAACGAATGTGCGCCGGGCTCGTCGGCCTGCTGTGCGCGGCGCAAATTCACGCGACCGTCTTCCAAGTGACCGTCGACACTACGGGCCTCGCCGGGACTACCGCCACGCTTGCTTTCGATCTGGTGAGCGGCGATGCGGACACCGGCCCAAGCTCGGTGACGTTCTCCGATTTCAGCGGCGTCGGCACCGATTTCGCGCTGGGCGATGCGTTCCTTTACCCAGACCTGGCGACGACGGTATCCACGCTTGCCAGTCCGGTTATCCTCGACGAAGCCGATTTCTTTAACGAGTTCCTGCAGCAACTTACGCTCGGCACGTCGTTCACGTTCCGATTCTCAGCGACCGGGAACGCGCCGTCCGACCCATCTGGCAGTCCCGATGCTTTCTCGTTTTTTCTGCTCGATGCGACGGGATCGTCGCTCGTAACAACCGGAGACGCCGGCGATCCTCAGGCGATCCTTCGCTATAACATCGGTAACGCGAACGGACCAGACGTATTTGCCATCATCGGGCCACCAGAAACTTCGGTGCGTGTGGCCGAGGTCTCGACAGCCGTCCATGAACCGGCCGCCGTGATGCTCGTGCTGGCCGGGTTACTTGCATTGGCCGTCACCCGAACGGCGTCGGTCCGCTCACGGGTGCTACATGCGAGAGCGCCGTCGCCAGCAGCGCCTCAGGCGTGAGGCGCGATTATTCGCGCGTTCAAGCACGAATCCAAAATATCGGGCAGTATTGCGCGCGGTCCGCAAGGGGTCACCGAGCGGCAGGAAAGACAGTAACAAGAGCAAGCAGTACGTCGGTCGTAGCGGGGGGGAGGGATGCGCTACTGCGCCTGGCAGCCTGGGAGCAAGCCATGGGCTTGGGTCCTGGTCGCCCTCGCCCTTCTGATCTTCTCTGACGCGCAAGCTGCGGACGTCACGAGCCAGTTTGCGATTACGCGTTCGGGCTTCGTCCTCAATCGAACGTCGAACACGTTCGATCAGACGGTCACGCTTCGTAACATATCGGTGGCGGCAATCTCGCCACCGGTCATCATCGTCGTCAACGGACTGCCTGCGACGATCGCCCTAGCGAACAAGGCCGGCCAGACACCCAACGGAACACCGTACGTCAGTCCTGCTCTGTCCGGAGGGTCGCTCGCCTCTGGCTCGTCGCTGTCGTTCACCCTAAAGTTTGCCAACCCGCAGCGTGTCGCAATCACCAGCACGCTGCAGGTGCTGAATACGATCGACCTGCCGCCCGACGCGCCCACACTCGTGCGCGTCGTCGCCACGAGCAGTTCGACGGCATTCATCGCGGGACGTGTCGTCGGTGCCTCCAACCTACCGCTGACCCTGCAGGCGTCGACGAGCGCAACATGCATAGACGGTGTACTCACCGGCGGCACGCCCGTGGGTGGCGCGCTTGCCGTCACGACCGACGCGGCGGGTTACTTTGGCACGTCGGTCACGGGCGTAGCGCCGGGGACGTTCGTCGCGATCAATGTCGTGTCGCCGACGGTGACGGCGACGTCGACGTGTCTCGTCAGCTCCCGCGACAACGATTCGTGGCCGAAGGCGTTTCCGCTCGATGGCTCTCCCGCGAGCGCCAGCGATCTGATCGACGTCGCGGGCCGCGCGCGCTGGTATCGGTTCAGCGTGATCCCGGGCCAGCGGATCGAAGTACGACTGGCAGGCCTGCCGGCGGACTACGACGTCGCCGTGTTCAAGGACATAGGACAGGCGTTTGCCAAGCAGTTCACCCCGGCGAATGCGAAGACGACCGACCTGCTCAAGCTGACCGCGGAGTACGCGCCGTCGGTATTCAGTCCGAGCGTGTTCTCCCCGTCCGTATTCAGTCCGGACGCGTTCAGTCCGTCGGTGTTCAGTCCGAGCGTCTTCTCACCGTCGGTTTTCAGCCCGAGCGTGTTCAGTCCGTCGGTTTTCAGCCCGAGCGTCTTTAGTCCGTCGGTGTTCAGCCCGAGCGTGTTCAGTCCGTCGGTGTTCAGCCCGAGCGTGTTTTCGCCATCAGTGTTCTCGCCTTCGGTGTTCAGCTCGCAGGAACTGGCACAGGCCTTTTCGACCGCGCAGACGCGAAGCGTCATCAGCGTGGCAGCGACGCCGGGAACGAGCGACGAAGCGACGGTGGTGAATACGTGGAACAACACGGGCAACTTCTACGTTCGCGTCGTCGGGCACAACGGCGCATTCGATACACGTCTTCCGTTCACCGTGAGCGTCGTCAAGGGTGCGACGAGTTGCACGGGCGTCACCGACATGGCGATAACGACGCGCACGCCAGTTGCTGCATCGGCGCTCAACACCATCATCGTCGCCGATTCCTCCCGAACGCCGCTCGATACGCCGCTCGACGTTCCCGGCGGCGGCACGCTGCGCGACAAGCTGGCGGCGTTTGCCAAGCGCTCGGATATCGCCGGGGTCGTCGTCGACATCGGCGCCGATGCCCGTGTTCGTGCATTGAAAGCGCAAGCGGCGAGCAACGCAGCGTGCCCATTCGCCAAGAACCTCGTCGCGCAGGAAATCAAGGGCATCATCGATTCGTACCGCACGAACCCGCTGCGCTACGTCGTGCTCGTCGGCAACGACGATGCGATTCCTTTCTTCCGCTCCCCCGACGAAAGCGCGATCGGTCTTGAATCCGGCTACGTGCCGCCGGTCGAGAGCAATTCGCCGTCGGAGGCGAGCCTGCGTCTCGACTACGTGTTGAGCCAGGACGGCTATGGCTCGACGACCAGCCTGTCGCTCGGCGCGACCGATTTCCCGGTGCCCGCGCTCGCGGTTGGGCGTCTCGTCGAAACGCCGAACGAAATCGCGGGCCTGATCGATGCGTACGTTTCGGCGGACGGTGCGATCGTGCCGAAGAACGCGCTCGTAACAGGCTACGATTTTCTTGCCGATGCCGCCGATGCGGTTCGCGATCACCTCCAGCAGGCGACGGGCGCAGCGCCGGATACGCTCATCACGCCGAACGGCAAGTCTCCGCAGGATCCGGCGTCGTGGACGGCAACCCAGCTTCGGCAACAACTCTTCGGTTCCCGACACGACGTGATCTTCCTCGCCGGCCACTTCAGCGCGAACAGCGCGCTCGCCGCCGATTTCGCGACCAGCGTGCTCACGACCGAGCTCGCAGCGTCAACGATCGACTTCACGAATTCGGTCGTGTTCAGCGCAGGCTGCCATTCCGGCTACAACCTCGTCGATGCCGACGCGATCGCAGGCGTCACGCAACCGCTCGACTGGGCGCAGGCGTTCGCGCGCAAAGGCGCGACGCTGATCGCAGGCACCGGCTACCAGTACGGCGACACCGACTTCCTCGAGTACAGCGAGCGCATTTACGCGAACTTCGCGCGCGAGCTTCGTGCCGGAACCGGGCCGGTGGCCGTGGGCGAAGCGCTGGTCAAGGCCAAGCTCGACTACCTAAACATCACACCCGACGTTCGCGGACTGCATCAGAAAGCGCTCCTCGAATCGGCACTGTTCGGCTTGCCGATGCTCGGCGTCAACATGCCGGCCGGGCGCGGCGGCGGCGGGACGACGGGCCCGGTCGTTGCCGCATCGGCGATCGCAGCGGGTCCCGCGGTCTCGCTCGGGCTCAGATCGTTCGACCTCACCGTTAATCCCGCGCTGACAACGAACACGGCGACGCTCCAGAACACGCAGGGCGGCAGCGACGTCGTCGCGACGTGGCTGAGCGGCCCAGACGGCGTCGTCACCAAGCCAGGAGAGCCCGCGCTTCCACTCGTCGCCGTGAACGTCACGCCGACCGACGCCAAGACCGTGTTGCGCGGCGTCGGGTTCCGTGGTGGCAGCTTCACCGATTTCTCGCCGATGCTGCCGTTCTCGGGCGCGCCGACTACCGAGCTTCGCGGCATTCACTTCCCGTTCGTTTCGCCGACGTTCTACCCGGCTCGGATGTGGACGGCGAACTATTTCGGTGCGCTCGCGAACGCCGGCGGCACGCAACTCCTCGTCACGCCGGTCCAGCATCGCGTCGCGAGCGTCGTCGACAAGACCAGCACGCAGCGCAAGTATTCGAATCTTTCGCTGCGGCTCTTCTACAGCGGCAACCTGACGCAGGCCGCACTCTCCGATGCGCCGTCGATCGTCGGTGTCAATGCCGTGCCCGACGGGGGAGGCGTCGCCTTCACGGCGCAGGTCGTCGGCGATCCCGCGGCCGGAATTCAGCAGGTGTGGGTGACCTACACGAACGACGGCGCGAATGCTTGGACATCGCTCGATCTCGCGCAGTGCGCGGCGCCGCTGCCTGCCGTGTGCGACGTCGAGGATTCGCGACTGTGGAAAGGCAGGCTGACGACGGGACCGCCGAACCTCAAGTACATCGTGCAGGCGGTCAACGGCGTCGGCCTCGTGTCCGTCGAGGACAATCGCGGCGCCTACTTCGGCGTGATCACCGGGCCGCCGCTCCCGACGGTGTTCGCGCTTGCCGCGCCGCCGACCAGCGCGACCGTCGGCGACTCGATAACAATCACCGGCACGCTCACGACGGGCGGCGCGCCGGTGGCAGGAAAGCTCGTCACCATTTCCGTGGGCGGTACGACGCAGGTCGGCATCACCGATGCCAGCGGTCAGGTGACCGTCCAGATCCCCGCGGTCGCGCTGACCGGCAGTTTCCGAATCACCGCCGCGTTCCCCGGCGACGAAAACGTCCAGCAGTCGTCCACGTCGGTTCCACTCGCGGTCACCAAGGCGGTATCGCACCTCACGCCGCTCCCGCCCGTCGGCGTGACGCTGAGCGGCGTGCTTGCCGGTACGTCACAGCCGTTGCAGCAGGAGTCCGTGGGCTTTGCTGTCGATGGCCCGGGTGGCGCGCGAACGATTTTCGCGATCACCGATTACCTGGGCCAGGCGACGTTGCCTCCGCCAGGACTGCCGGCTGGCACGTACACGGTGACGCAGGCGACGTACGCCGGCAACGCGACCTACGCAGGCTCGACCGCGACGCTGTCGCAGCAATTCGACGTCGCGAAGACGCCGCAGAGCATCACATTCGCGCCGCTCGCCAACAAGACATTCGGCGACGCTGATTTCACCGTTTACGCAACGGCGAGTTCGACGCTCGCCGTCACATTCGGTGCGAGCGGAACGTGCGCGGTGACCGGCAGCAACGTGCACCTAACCGGCGCCGGCACGTGCACGGTCACGGCGGGCCAGGCGGGCAACGCGAACTACGAGGCGGCTATACCGGTTACGCGATCGTTCACGGTGTTGCCGAACGGCAAGGCCGACCAGGTCATCGCCTTCGGACCCACGCCGTCCAACCTTCATGCCGGCGATCCCGCCGTCACGATCTCCGCAACGAGCACGAGCCCCACGGCGCCGCCTTCGGGCATTCCCATCGTATTCAGTTCGCTTTCGGCGTCGGTATGCACGACGGGCGGCACGAACGGCGAGAGCGTCGCGCTGGTTGCGCCGGGGTCATGCACGATCGCCGCGAACCAGGCGGGCGACGCCAATTACAACCCGGCGCCACAAGCCACGCTCGTGTTCACCGTGCTGCCGGCGGGATTGAACGCCCAGTTCGGCGCAACGGGATCGATGCTCGCCGCGCGGTCGGATCACACGGCGACGCTGCTGCTCGATGGTCGGGTGCTCGTCGCAGGTGGGTTCGGCGCGAACGCTGCGGTTCTCGGCTCGGCCGAACTGTATTGTCCCGACAACGCGACTGCGCCGCCCGACTTCATCATCTGCCCGTCGACAGAGCGCGGCAAGTTCGCTGCCGCAGCGCCCCTCGCGGTTCCCGCGGCGGGCCAGACGGCGACGCGCCTGCATGATGGCAAGGTGCTGTTGATCGGCGGCGCCAACGCCATTCTGCAATGGTTCACGCCGTCGACCCAATCGTGGTCGTCGATCGGCGCGCTGGCGCTGGCAGACCGCTCGTTCCATACGGCGACGCTGCTCGCCGACGGCAAGGTGTTCGTCGCGGGCGGCGTCGATGCCTCCGGAACCTCGCTCGCATCCACGTTCATCGTCGATCCGTCGACGACGCCGTGGACGATCGCGCAAGGCCCCGACCTGAATTTCGCGCGCGAGAGCCACACCGCGACGCTGCTGCCCGACGGAACCGTGCTGATCGCCGGCGGTCGGCGCAAGGTGCCGGTCGACTTCGCCGTGATCGGCGATTACGAATTGTTCGATCCCGGCGAAGCGGGTCCGCGCGGCAACGGATCGATGACCGACGAAGGCGCGATGTCGCGTGCGCGGTTCTGGCATGCGGCGGAAATCGCGGGTCTCAACGTCGTCGTTGCCGGCGGCTCCTGCGATTCGACCAGTGCCGTCTCGAGCGCGCTGTCGAGCGTCGAGCTGTTCTCGTTCGGGTCAGGCGCGCAACCGAACGTCGCGTGCAATGCGCCAGCGGGGCCGAACGACCTGCAACAGGCACGTCGCGCATTCACGATGACGTCGCTTCGCGACGGGTCGCTGGTCGCGATCGGCGGCGCGGATGGTGCCGGTATTTCGCGCAACACAACCGAGCTGTTCTCTGTTGGCTCGAGTGTGTTCCAGCTCGGACCGTCGCTCGCCACCGCGCGCGCCGAACACCAAGCGACGTTGCTGCTCGATGGGCGCGTGCTCGTCACGGGTGGCGTTGCAACCGGCGGCGCTCCGCTCGCGTCAGCGGAAGTGCTGGGTGGCGCGGGCGGTGCAGGTGCTGCGAATCAGCCGCCAACTGCGAATGCAGGCAGCAATCAGACCGTTGCGGTCGGCGCGACCGTGCAACTGAACGGCGGTGCATCGACTGATCCGGAGGGAAGGCCACTCGCGTATTTCTGGACGCTGACGGCGAAGCCTGCGGGCAGCACCGCACAACTCGCCAACGCCAACACGGTCAACGCTTCGTTCGTGGCGGACGTCGCCGGTCAGTACGTTGCGCAGCTCATCGTCAGCGATGGCGCTGCGCCGCCACTCGACAGTACGCCGTCCAGCGTGCAGATCAGCGCCGGAGCCGCGAATCAATCACCGGTTGCGACGGGCGACGCCTATACGGTGGCGCAGGATGCCACGCTGATCGTCGGCGCCGCACCGGGCGTTCTCGCCAACGACAGCGACGCGGACGGCAACGCGATGACGGCCGTGCTCGACGTGACCGTCACGCACGGCGCGCTCACGCTTAACGCCGACGGCAGCTTTACGTACGCACCCGCTGCCGGTTACAGCGGCCCCGACGGTTTCACGTATCACGCGAATGACGGTACCGCGAGTGGCAATGTGGCATCGGTAGCATTGACGGTGACGCCGGTCACGTCACCGAATAATCCACCGGTTGCGAACGCTGGATCGAATCAGAGCGTAGCTGCCGGCCAGCTCGTGCAACTCGGCGGTAGCTGCAGCGATGCCGATGGCGACGCAACAACCGCGACGTGGAGCTTCACGTCCAAACCCGCCGGCAGCACCGCAGTCCTGTCCAATGTCAACGCGCTCAATCCAACCTTCACTGCGGACGTCGCGGGCAGTTATGGCCTGCAGCTCGTCTGCAATGACGGAAAGGTCGATGGCGCAGCCTCGCTCGTCACGATCACGGCCGCGAGCAGCGGAACGATTTCGCTGGCGCTCGTGAATGCCACTGTCGTCG
>JAICVH010000028.1 GCA_025935435.1 Burkholderiales bacterium | reverse complement strand
GCTCAACGTCGTCCAGTGCGCGCCCGCAATGCGTCTCATCCGTCGTCGTCCATCAGCGCACAACCTTCGTCGCGCAGACTCTCATACAGATAAATTCGCGCCTTGTCCCAGCCGCGCTGTACGGTGCGCTCGGACACGTTGCGCATGCGGGCAATTTCGCCCAACGATAGGCCGCAGAAGAACTTCAGGTCGACGATTTGCGCGATCGACGGCTCGACCTGTGCAAGCTCGTCGAGTGCATCGCTCAGCCGCGACAGCTCACGGTCATCGACCGGCCGCTCGCCGGTCTCCGTGTTCATCGTCGTGAACTCAAAACGCCCGCCACGCTTCTGCGCCAGCCGGCTCCGCGCGTGATCGATGATCAACCCGCGCATGACGCACGCTGCGTAGGCCATGAAACGGGCGCGATCGGGAAACGTCGTTCCGTCGCGCGCCGCCATGTCGAGATAGGTTTCGTGCAGCAGCGTGGTCGCGCTGATCGTCACGGGCACGCCGCTTTTGACGAGCTCGCGCCGCGCCATCCGGTGCAGCTCCGCGTACAGCCGCGAAAAGAGCGCAGCGCGCGCCGTCGCGTCGCCGCGGTCGGCGTCGGCCATGAGCGAAGTGATCGCCGCTGCCATGAAATCGTCGTTCCGTCAGACGGCTCTGATCGGCGAGCAAAGGATACGCGCGTGCGCAATGGCGCGCGAGCCGACCGACCAGGCGGCGCAGGCCCGAGAATCGATGCGCTGTCGGGTTTTACGCGCAGATTTCGATTTAACCAACACGGGTCGTCTCGAGCAATGGCTCGGGCGACGACCGACATGACCGGAGGGAGCGCTCATGATGACGCGTGCAACGATCGTCGGCGTAACGACCGCCTGGCTGATTCTCGTCGCTTCGGCGTACTGCGACGCTGCAACTCAAGCGCGGTTCCGGGCGGAGACCGTACAAAACGACCCTTCGCTGCGGATCTCCGCCGGGAGCGGCCACTCCTGCATGATCAAAGAAGGTGGCACGGTGAGCTGCTGGGGCCACAACGATGCGGGCCAGCTTGGCGACAGAACGCTCACGGACTTCTCGGCTCCGGTCGACGTCATCGGTCTCACCAACGTGGTCGCCATCACCGCGGGCGGGTCCCACAGCTGCGCATTGCTGTCCGATGGCACCGCGCGCTGCTGGGGCGCAGGCGGGAGCGGCCAGCTTGGGAACAACGGCACGGTCACGAAGCAGCTCGTCCCGGTCGTCGTCAGTGGCCTGAGCAGCGCCGTCGCCATTGCTGCAGGCGGCGCGCATACCTGCGCGCTGCTCGCCAACGGCAGCGTGCGCTGCTGGGGCGCCAACGTATCCGGACAGCTCGGGGACAGCACCGTGTCGAATCGGCTTACGCCGGCGGTGGTCAGTGGCCTGAGCGGCGCCGTCGCGATTACTGCGGGAAACCAGCACACGTGCGCACTGGTCGCCACCGGCGCCGTGCGTTGCTGGGGCTTCAACGCCACCGGCCAGCTCGGCGATGGCACAACGGTCCCTCGAACCGTTCCGGTCATCGTCGCTGACCTCGCCCGAGCCGTAGCCATCACGGCCGGCGCCAGTCACACGTGCGCGTTGCGAGCCGACGGCACTGCGCGTTGCTGGGGCTCGAACCTTTCGGGTCAGCTTGGCGACAACAGCGCGTCGCAACGGCTCCTTCCGGTGGCCGTTGCGGGCCTCCAGAACGCCGTCGCCGTCAGCGCGGGACTCCAGCACACCTGCGCGTTGACAGCCGACGGCAGGGGCCATTGCTGGGGCAACAACGGCGCTGGCCAGATGGGCGACGGCACCACCGGTGGCGAGAGACACATTCCGGGGGTCGTGAGCAGCAGCCTCATCAACGGTGTCGCGATCTCCGCCGGCAGCCAGCACACCTGTGCACTGCTCGCCGATGGTTCGGCGAAATGCTGGGGCAGCGACAGCTTCGGTCAGCTCGGCGACGGCACGTTCGTCATCGACGGCATTGGCGAATCGCCCACGCCGGTGCTCGCGGGGACGGGCACCTTCACGGCGCGAGACATGGCAGCCGGGCGTAATCACACCTGCGCGGTGCGCGCCAATGGCACCGTCGCGTGCTGGGGCGCAAACGAGTCCGGCCAGATCGGCGACGGCACAATCGGCGGGACTCGGCTCGCTCCGGTGAACGTGCCGAACCTCGCCAACGTCGTTTCCATCGCGGCCGGCGAGGCGCACACCTGCGCGGTGTTAGCAAGCGGCACGGCGCGTTGTTGGGGACAGAACGCGACCGGTCAACTCGGTAACGGCACAGTGACGAACAGCCCCACGCCTACCGCTGTCAGCGGCCTCGGCAGGGTCGCCGCCATCGCCGCCGGCGGCACGCTGGGGAGCTCGCACACCTGCGCGCTGCTGGCAGACGGCAGCGTGTTCTGCTGGGGCGCCAACGGCAGCGGCCAGCTCGGCACCGGCAACACGACCGGAGGCAGTGTGCCGGTGCAGGTGAGTGGATTGAGCGACGTCGTTTCGATCGCCGTCGGTGAGTCGCATTCGTGTGCGCTTGTCGCCATCGGCGCCGTGTTCTGTTGGGGTTTCGACGGCGTGACGAGCCACCTGCTTCCCACGCTGGTGAGCCTGGCCGACGTTACGGCCATTGCGGGTGGCAACCGGCACACGTGTGCACTGCGCGCCGACGGCACGGCGTGGTGCTGGGGCCAGAACCTGCTGGGTCAGCTCGGTAACGGCGGCACGACGTCGACGTCGGTTCCAACGCTGGTAACTCCGCTCTTCAACGCAATTTCGATTGCCGGCGGATTCGGCCACTCGTGCGCGTCGCTGGCCGACGGCACCGCACACTGCTGGGGCGACAACGCCGCGGGACAGCTCGGCGACACGACGACCATTTCCTCGAAGGTGCCGACGCTGGTGCAGGCGTCTCCGATCTTCGGAATCGGAGTCACGTTGCTTCGTCCCCATCGCAACATCGTCAACGTCACCACCGGACGCCGTCACAGCTGCGCGTTAAATACGGGCGGCGCGGTGCTTTGTTGGGGAGAGAACACGTTCGGTCAGCTCGGCAATAACGCGACCACGAACTCGAGCGTTCCGGTGACCGTGCCGTCGTTCGCGCTGAATATCGATCCGATCGTGACGCTGCACACGCGCAGCGGACACGTCACTGACGTCACGGTGATCGCCAATTGCGAGGAGGGTCAGTGGCTGCACGTCGACGTCACGCTCACGCAGGACGCAGTGTCCGGGCGCGGCGTGGCCTCGGGCCAGTGCGCAGGCGCCCTCACGGAATACGAGGTAACGGTGCCGGCGCGGGGACGCGACGCGTTCGTCTTCGGCCCTGCGGTTGTGACCGCCCGAGCCATCATCCAGGCGACCGGCGCGATTGCCGACACGCAGGAATGGACGCGACAGGTGACGATCACCGCGGAACCGTGACTCGAGCACCGAGTTTCAATCGCCGGCGTTTACCGGCGCGGGGGAACGGGCAATGAACGGACTCGCGAGAATCCTCGGCGTAACCGCCACGTCGGTGCTGATGCTGTGCAACGCTGCGACGGGCGATGCGGCGACGCGCGCCCGCTTCCGCGGGGAAACAATTCTCAATGACCCGGCGATGCGGATTTCCGCGGGGTCTAACCACAGCTGCATCGTAAAGGAAGGCGGCACCGTCAGCTGCTGGGGTCGGAACAATCATTTCCAGCTTGGCGGCACACGCCTAACCAAAGGTTCCTCCGCGCCGCTGGACGTCCCGGGTCTCACCAACGTGGTCGGCGTAGCCGCTGGAGGCGCGCACACGTGTGCGTTGCTGTCGGACGGCACAGCGCGCTGCTGGGGTAGCAGCGGCCAGCTCGGGAACACCACCATCACCGGCGACCAAGTGGCACCGGTCGTCGTCAACGGCCTGAACGGCGCCGTGGCGATCGCTGCAGGAGGCGGTCATACCTGCGCGCTGCTCGCCGATGGCAACGTTCGCTGCTGGGGTGACAATGGGGCCGGCCAGCTCGGTGACGGCACTGCGTCGAATCGGCTTGCGCCGGTCGCCGTCACCGGGCTGACCGACGTTGTGGCCATTACCGCGGGTTTTTTTCACACGTGCGCACTGCAAGCCTCGGGTGACGTGCGCTGCTGGGGCATCAATACCTCCGGTGAGCTTGGTGACGGCGGCAACAGCACGCAGACCACACCGGTCCTCGTGCTCAATTTGAAGCAAGCCGTGGCGATCACCGCAGGCTTCCAACATACGTGTGCGCTGCTCGCCGTCGGCACGGCGCGGTGTTGGGGCGCCAACGATTCGAGTCAGCTCGGCGACAACTCCACATCCGATCGCCACACTCCGGTGCTCGTTCAGAACCTCGTCAACGCCGCGGCGATCACCGCGGGCACCAATCACACCTGCGCGCTCATGGTCGACGGTTCGGCACGGTGCTGGGGCGTCAACAGGTCCGGCCAGCTCGGCATCGGCACCGCGGGTGGCAGGGCGTTCACCCCGGTGACCGTCAGCAGCAGCCTCGGCACTGCGGTCGCGATCTCGGCCGGCGACGCGCACACCTGCGCATTGATCGCCGATGGTTCGTCGAAATGCTGGGGCAGCGACAGCTTCGGTCAACTCGGCGATGGCGATCTCGTCATCGATGGCGTCGGAGAAGCGCCCACGCCCGTATTGGGGATAGTCGGCACCTTCACGGCACAAGACATTGCAGCGGGGCGCGACCACACCTGCGCGGTGCGAGCGAACGGCACCGTCGCGTGCTGGGGTGCCAACGACGCCGGCCAGATCGGCAACGGTACGACCGGCGGGACTCGGCTCGCGCCGGTGAACGTGCCCGACCTTACCAACGTGGTCGCGATTGCCGCCGGGGAGGCGCACACCTGCGCGGTGTTGGCGACCGGCGCGGCGCGCTGTTGGGGGCTGAATTCTTCCGGTCAGCTTGGCGATGGCACGGTGACGACCAGATCCAGGCCCACGGACGTCAACAACCTGGGCAGGGTCGTCGCAATCGCCGCCGGTGGCACGCTCGGGACTTCGCATACGTGCGCTCTGCTCGTGGACGGCAGCGTGTTTTGCTGGGGCGCCAACGGGAGCGGCCAGCTCGGCACGGGCGACACAACACCGCGCAGCGTACCTGTGCACGTCAGCGGGCTGTTCGGCGCCGTTGCCATTGCGCTTGGTGAGTCGCATTCGTGCGCCTTGGTGGCCAATGGCGCCGTGTCGTGCTGGGGCTCCGACGGTGTCACCAGCAGCCTGCTTCCGAAACTCGTCAACCTGGGCGACGCCATCGCCATCTCAGGTGGCAACCGGCACAGCTGCGCATTGCGAGCCGACGGCACGACGTGGTGCTGGGGCCAGAACCTCCTCGGTCAACTCGGCAATGGCGGCACGACACCGACGGCGTCGCCGTCGCTGGTGGTGAGCACGGAACTGCTGTTCAATCCCGTCTCGATCGCTGGCGGATTTGGTCACTCCTGCGTGTCCCTCCCCGATGGCACCGCACGCTGCTGGGGCGACAATCTATCCGGACAGCTCGGCGATGCCACGACGACTTCCTCAAAAGCGCCGACACTGGTGCAGGCGCCCGCGATCTCCGGAATCGGCGTCACGCTGCTCCGCCCATTTCGCAACGTCGTGAACGTCACCACCGGGCGCCACCACAGCTGCGCGCTGACGGCCACCGGCGGCGTGGTCTGCTGGGGCGACAACAGCTTCGGCCAGCTCGGGATCAACTCGACCATTGCGTTCCAGAAGAGCCCGGTGAGCGTGCCCTCGTTTACGCTCAACATCGATCCCGAGGTCGTCCTCGAGCACAACGACCGCCTGAGCACGGTAACCATCGTCGCCGCGTGCGAGGAAGGGCAGCGTCTGCACGTCGAGGTGACCCTCACCCAGGGAACCGCCGTAGGCGTCGGCGTCGGCTCGGGAGCGTGCACCGGCGGGCTTGAAAGCTACCCGGTCACGTTGCCTGCGCATGGCCGCGAGCGATTCGTGGAAGGCGATGCGGAAGTCTCGGCGGCGGCGCTCATCGTCGACCGTGGGTCCGTGGTCGACACCCAGGCTTGGACTCGCCAGGTGCAGGTCGTCGCGCCCTGGTAGCTGTTAAAGTCCTCGCGTTCCTGCATACGAGCTGCGGAGCGACCCCGCCTCGCTGATCTGCCTCGCGATGAACCGTTCGTCGATCAAGCGCAATACGAATGCGATTGATGAAGTCGCTTTTGTGCTCACGAGCGCCTTGAGATAGTTCGAGGATGGCGAGCCGCGATCCGACGCGCCCGAACGTCCTGTTCATACTGAGCGACGACCAGGGCGCCTGGGCCATGCGCTGTGCGGGCAACGCGGACATCGTTACACCGTCGCTCGATGCGCTTGCCGCGTCCGGTGTGCGGTTCACGGATTTTTTCTGCGTGTCGCCGGTGTGCTCCCCGGCACGTGCGTCGCTTCTGACCGGCGACATTCCGTCGCGCCATGGCGTGCATGACTGGATACGTGGCGGCAACACCGGTCCGGAGCGCGTCGACTATCTCGCCGGGCAGACGCTCGTCACCGATCACCTCGCCGCCGCGGGATGGCGTTGCGGCATGGTGGGGAAGTGGCACCTTGGCGCCAGCGACGTGCCGCGCGCAGCGTATGTGCGTTGGTACGCGCATCCGTCGGGCATGAGCCCGTACTACGACGTGCCGATGTACGACGAAGCGCACAGCGTGACGGTCACGCGCTATCTGACCGACGAGATCACCGATCAGGCGCTTGCATTTCTACGAGACGAGGCACCACGAGCCGAACCTTTCTGGCTGTCGCTCAACTACACGGCGCCGCACTACCCGTGGATCGACTCGCATCCTCGCGAGTTCACTGACCTTTATGCGAATTGCGCATTCGCGTCGTGTCCGGACGAGCCGCCGCACCCGTGGAGCGCGCGCGGGAACCCCGCGACCGACGAAGGACACCGGCGTCGGCGTGAAAGTCTCATCGGCTATTTCGCCGCCACGACGGCGATGGACGCTCGGATCGGCAGCGTGCTGCATTTGCTCGATGCGCAGGGTCTGCGCGAAAGCACGCTCGTGATCTTCATGAGCGACAACGGCATGAACTGCGGTCATCACGGCATCTGGGGCAAAGGCAACGGCACGCGGCCGCAGAACATGTACGACACGTCGGTAAAGGTGCCCTGCCTGATGGCGCAACCGGGCCGCATCGCGCCCGGTATCTGTGATGCGCTGCTGTCCGCATACGACGTGTTCCCGACGCTGCTCGACTATCTCGGCATCGCGGATACTGCGATGCGGCCGCGCCCGGGACGCACGTTCCGCACGTTGCTCGACGGCGACGGTCGCATCGACGAGCGCGATGTCGTCGTCTTCGACGAATACGGCCCGGTGCGGATGGTGCGCACGCGGACGTTGAAGTACGTTCATCGCTTTCCCGACGGGCCGCACGAACTGTACGACCTTGTGCGCGACGCCGACGAGCGCGACAACCTGGTCGACGCACCCGCGCACGCGGCGGGGGTTGACGACATGCGTAGGAGGCTCGATCAGTGGTTCGCGCGCTATGTCGATACTGCGCGCGACGGCGCGACGAAGCGCGTGACCGGCTGCGGTCAGCTCGCGCTGACGCCCGCGCTGGGCGATGGACGCGAGGTGTTTCCCGCCGACCCGATTGCGCCGATCACCGCGATGGCCCCTCGCCGCTGATCGGACGCCCGCCGCACGAGCTGCGTCGATCCGCGCACGTCCGCGCGTACGCCGCGCGAAACTTTCAGAGCAGGTCGGTGACGATCGCCTTCGACAGATCCGGTGCCGACTTGAGCGTGCCCTGGTCCATGAAGAACTTGATCTGGTAGTCGAGGTTCTCGCGAAAGTCGGGCGCGGTCATCAGCTGCTTCACTGTCTTCCGATCGTAGAACCCGCTCTGATCCATGATCTTGCCCATGATCGAGGCGTCGGTCGGGTTCTTCTGCTCGAAGTTCACGTAGTCGGTGACGATCCGCAGCGCTTCGGGACGCGTCGCCGGATTGAGCAGGAATGGCACACCCTTGTCGTGATAGGCGGCGAGGAACGCCGCCAGCGCCTTGCGCTCGCTCTGCAGCACGGCCTCCGTCGTGACGAACAAATCGAAGTTCTGGAACGGCCGCGTCGAGCCCGGCGGCTTCGTGAAGTCGTCGTAGGTGAAAAGCTCGCGCGTGTCCTTGCGCGTGTTCATGATGTAGAAGCGGCCATTCACCGACGGAACGATCGCATCCACGCGTCCGGCCACGAACGCCGACTGGCCCTCTGCGGCGGGCAGATTCACGAACTCGATGTCCTTCTGCGTCATGCCGAACTTGGTGAGAATGCGCGCGAGGTAGTACTGCAACCCGCTGCCTGCCGTGCATGCGACCTTTTTGCCGGCGAGTTTTGGCACCGCGTCGAATTCGGGCGCAGCGAGCAGCGCGAACAGCCGCGACGGATCGGTGGTGATCGAGATGAAGCGCAGCGGAATCGCGCCGCCAGCCATGCCGAGCAGCGCAGCGGTCGAGTTCACGAACGACAGGCCGATCGCGCCGCCGCCCAACGCCTGCACGATCTTCGGACCCGCTGCCGATGCGAACAACTCGGTCTTCAGCGTGACGCCTGCCTCCTTGAACCAGCCGCGCTTTTCGGTGAGATCCACGATCGCGGAGGCGGGCGCGCGCAGCACGCCGATGTGCAGCGTGCCGCTGCCCTGCGCAAAAGCGCGCGACGGCGAAAATGCGCCGGCGAGCGCGAGCGCTCCGCCCGCTGCCATCGCGCCGACAAAGCCGCGCCGGTCGATCGGGTTGCGTGATGCATCGTTCATGGCGGTACTCTCCTCCTCAGTTTCGCTCGAATGGCGAAGGGGTTGAGCCTCGTCACGCCTGGTCGCCGCAGAATGGACGGCACCGTGTGAAGAGACTGGTGTGAAAGGCATGGTTACGGCGACGTTGCAGCCGCAGACGCGCCGCTCGACTTCCGCGCCTCCTGCATCGTCAGCCATAGCTCACGTTTCGCGGCGGTAAACGCGTCGGACACGCGCGCCTCTGCCGTGCGCGGACGCGGCAGCGGGTTGCGGATCTGTGCATGCACGCGGCCCGGGCGGCTCGAGAGGACGACGATGCGGTCGGCGAGGAATACCGCCTCATCGAGGTCGTGTGTGACAAAAACAACCGTTTTGCCGGTGCTCTGCCACAGCTCCAGCACCGCCTCCTGCATCGTCGCCTTCGTCTGCACATCGAGCGCGGCGAACGGCTCGTCCATCAACAGCACGTCGGGCGCGTTGGCGTACGCGCGCGCGAGATCGACACGCTTTCGCATCCCACCGGACAGCTCCTTGGGATAAGCCTTGCGAAATTGCGCGAGGCCCACGGCGGCAGACCAGTGCTCGACCAGACGCTCGCGTTCCGCCTTGCGCACACCGCGCGCCCGCGGACCATATTCGATATTCCGTTCGACGGTAAGCCACGGAAACACGGCGTCCTGCTGGAACACGAAGCCGAGCGCCTGGTTCACGCCACGCACCGGTACGCCGTCGTGCGTCACGCGGCCTTGGCTCGGCAGCAGCAGGCCCGCCATCATCCGCAATAGCGTCGACTTGCCGCACCCCGACTCGCCGATGATGCAGACGAATTCGCCGCGTGCGATGTCCACATCGATGCCTTGCAGCACGGTCAACGGCTGAGGTGGCTTGCCGATGGCGAAGCGGTGCGTGAGGTCGCGAATGCCGAGCTTCGGCGTCGGAACCGTCGCGCTCGCGCTCATGCGTCCCGCCGCACGTCGCTCCACGCGGTGAGCTTGCGGCCCGCACGGTTCGCGATCTGGTCGAGGATCGCACCCAGGATGCCGATGACGATGATGCCCACGATCGTCACGTCGGTGCGGAAGTATTGCCCGGCGTTCTGGATCATGAAGCCCAGACCCGACGGCGCGGCGATCAGCTCGGCCGCGACGAGCGCGAGAAAGCCCGTCGATACGCCGGTGCGCATTCCGGCGATGAAGTAGGGAATCGCGCTCGGCAGCGCGACGGTGGCGAACACGCGCCAGCGTGACGCACCCAGCGTGCGCGCGGCATCGACGTAGATCTGCGCGACCTCCTTCATCCCGGCACGCGCGTTGACGACGCAGGGCTTGAAGACCGCGAGCACGATGATGATGATTCGCGACGGTTCACCGATGCCAACCCACACGATGACGAGCGGAATGTACGCGAGCGCGGGAATCGGCCGGAGCGCGTCGATGATCGGGTTCAGCACGTAGCCCCATCCCCGGAACCAGCCGGCGAGCGCGCCGAGCACCAGCGCGAGCCCGGCACCGATCACGTAGCCGATCACGACGCGCGTGAGGCTTGCGCGCGTGTTGACCCAGAGATCCCCGCTCACGAGCTCCTCGCCGAACGTCTTCATGATCGTCGGCGGCGTCGGGACGAGGGCGGCGTTCGTGCCGGGCCGGGTCGCGAGAAACCAATACAGCGCAACGACGCCACACAGCGACAGCGCACCCACGATGATCGACGGAGAGAGCCAGCGTCGCACGCTCGTGATCAAGCGGCGGCGGATCGCTGCGCCGCTTCGTCGGCGGCGCGCTGCAACAGGTTGTTCTTCGCTTTTTCGATGTGCGCACCCATCAGTGTCGCCGCCGAGTAGCCGTCGCGACGCGTGATCGCCTGGATCAGATGCTGGTGCTCTTCGATGACGCGTGCGAAGCGCGCATCGCCGTAACCGTAGCGCTTGAGCAGCGCAGCGAGCAGCAGCCAGTGGCTGTCGACGACCGGCAACGCGCCCGGATTGCCGGCGGCATCGTTGATCACCGCATGGAACTCGCGGTTGGCCAGCGGCACGCCTTCTAAATTGCCGGCGGCGACGTTCGCCTCGAGCTTCGCTGCCGCATCGGTGAGCCGATTCAAATGCGCGTCGGTGCGGCGCTCCGCTGCGCGGCGCGCGAGCATCGTTTCGATCGCCGCGCGCATGTCGAACAGATCCTCGATGAACCCCTGGTAGATCGGCCGCACGTGTGCGCCGCGGTTGGGTGCGATGACGACGAGTCCCTCGCCGTGCAGGATGCGCAGCGCTTCGCGGATCGGCATGTGGCTCACACCGTAGCGGCTCGCAAGCTCCTCGATGATAAGCCGCGAGCCGAACGGCAGCGCACCCGACACGATGTCGTTGCGCAGCTTCTGCTGCACGTCGCGCATCGGCGCGTGCAACGAGTCAGGCGCCGACTTGGACACCGCCCTTCGCCTCGGTGACGCGCAGCATCGATCCCGGCGTGTCGTCCGCGCCGTAACCGGCATCGAGCGCGTTCTGCAGCGTTGCGTACGCCGCCTCGACTTGTGTCATCGGCACACCGAGGTCCTTGGCCATCGCAAGTGCGAGTCCGACGTCCTTGTGCGCGAGGCGCGTCATGAAGCCGGGCTTGAAGTCCCGCTTCAGCGCCTTGCGCGGCAGGCCGACGGCGAGCGCCTGGTTCCACGCCATCGTCGTCTTGAAGACGCCAAGCATCGTGTCGAGGTCGAGATTCGCCTTGCGGCCGGCGACGAGCGCCTCGATCGACGCGGCGTTGATGCACGCGACGAGCGCGTTGTTGATCAGCTTGACCGCTGACGCCGCGCCGACGCCGCCGCAGACATGCACTTCGTTGCCCATCGGCGCGAGGATCGGTCGTGCGCGCTCGATCGCCTCGGGCGTGCCTGCCACCATCAGCGCAAGAGTTCCGGCGATCGCCGCTTCCATCGTCCTGCCGACCGGGCTCTCGACGAAATCGATGCCGCGCTCGGCGGCAGCGGCAGCGAGTGCGATCTTGGTCGACGGCGCGGTCGTGCTCATCTCGATCGCCAGCGCGCCGCTCGGCATGATCGTCAACAGGCCCGCCGGCGGCGCGAGCACGTCGTTGACCGCGCGATCATCGGGGACCATCGTGATGACGACGTCCGCGTGGGCGGTCGCGTCACGCGCGTCAGCGGCGGCCTCTCCGCCGGCGGCGATCAATGCATTGACACCGCGCTGATTCGTGTCGACGCCAACGACGCGAAACCCCGCACGAACCAGGTTCGTCGCCATGGGCAGCCCCATCGTGCCGAGTCCGACGAAGACGATCGACGGTTTGGACGCGTCCCCCGTCGGGGGCGCCAGAGTGGCTCGATTTGATAGATCTTGCATGCCGGGACGGACGGTCCGATGGGGGAACGCGTGCAGGACGTTCGAATCGATGTTCGCGTTATTGATCAAAAGTGTCAACCCTGC
>JAICVH010000657.1 GCA_025935435.1 Burkholderiales bacterium | reverse complement strand
CACGGCAATGCTGAATTGATCGGCAAGCGATACTACATGGAATGCGCGCGTGCGTGTCGTCGCCAACGGCGCGCGCAGAGATCGTTACAAATTTGTTGGCGGCGCGAGTACCGCCCGATACTGATCAGACGTACAAAAGGTCGCTAATCCTTGGACAACGTCACCCACACGCTCGTCGGCGCGCTCCTCGGCGAAACCGCTTCGCGAATCGCGCCGAACGCGACGTCCGATCGTCACGCGGTCGTTCGTCGGACGATGTTCCTGACGGTGATGGTCGTCGGGAGCAATTTGCCGGACAGCGACCTGCTGTACTCGCTCGGCTCCGACGACAAGCTCCGGTATCTGCTCGAGCATCGAGGTCACACGCATACGGTCGTCGGCGGGCTGATCGCGTCGGTGGTGATGCTGGTTGGCTGTCGTCTATGGCAACGCATGCGTGGTGCGTCGCTGACTTCTCGCGACTGGCTGTGGCTCACCGTGCTCGCGTTCATCGCGCCTTTGCTTCACATCGGCATGGATGCCCTCAACACCTACGGCGTGCATCCATGGTGGCCGGTCGACAACCGGTGGTTCTATGGCGATTCGATCTTCATCGTCGAGCCGTTGTTCTGGGCAGCCGCCGCCCCGCTCGTGTTCCTGCTGAAGCGCTACGTCTCGCGCGGCCTGGTCGTCCTGTGCCTGCTCGCCGCGCTCTACCTCGCGTTTCGGACGGGCATCGTTGTCGTCGCATCGGTCGTGAGCTATTGCGTTTTGGCCGTGACGATGCTCGCGCTCGGACGACGCGCCCGTCCACGCACCGCCCTGTTGGCTGCTCTTGGCGTGTGTGTCGCCATCAGCATGATGTTTGCAATCGCCGGGCGCCAAGCCGTCGCGCGCGTGGACGCCGCCGCGGAGAATTTGTCGGGCTGGCGAACGCTCGATCGCGTACTGACGCCGCTGCCGATGAATCCACTGTGCTGGGAAGTGATTCTCGTGCAGGAGCAGGGTGATCGGTACGCACTGCGGCGGGCCGTCGCGTCGATCACACCATCGTTGCAATGCCCGAAGCTTGGCGGCGATCAGCCGATCACTGCGCCGCTTCGCGAGATCGCGGCGCCTGGCACAGCGTTCGTGGTCTGGCGTGGCGAGATCGTCGCATCGCGCCAGCAGTTGCGCCGGCTGGCGGAAACGTCTTGCGAGGTTGCTGCTTTCCTGCGCTTCGCGCGAGCGCCCTGGTTCAGCGACGGCGCGCAAGGACAACTGGTCGGCGACCTGCGCTTCGATCGCGAGCCAGAGCTCGGCTTTGCCGAACTCGACCTGACGCGATCCGTCGGGTGCCCTTCGTACGTCCCTCCGTGGACACCGCCGCGTCAGGACCTGATCGCGGAATAGCCGATTGCGCGACGCGGTAGCCGGTCGCGTTTTCGAATCGGTCATCCGAATAGTGTGCGGCCCGCTCGCTTTTCAGACCAAGCTCACCTTTATCGCCTTTCGGCGTCATGGGTTGGGCGGCTCAATCGTGCGACAGCTTCTCCACGCAGATGTAGCCGATCCCGCATAGGCCATCCGTCGTTCTCACGTACGAGAACCTCGGCATCTGCCAGAACTGACACCGCGGAGCGACGGGCCCGTAGAACGTATCTCCCCAGGCGCCCCTCGGTCCCGAAAGGATCGTGAGCTCTCCGGATGCCTGCAATCGAGCCTTCAATGCGCTGCACGACACGCTTTGCGGATCGATGGGTGGAGGATATTGCGCGGCATTGCCGGCAACGGACGTGCTCGCGCCCGGTACTGGCCCGGTCTGGCCGTAGCTCGAACCCGTGGCGAGCAGGCTCGTCGACGCAACGCAAGTCGCGATGACGATGCGGTGAGCAAACGTTGCGAAAGGTGGCAATGGTGAGGGCTTCAATCGCGGCATGGCTGCACCCTATGCGGGACGTTCACCGCATTTACACGTGTGGGCTAACAAAACCGTGCGCCGGTCGAGCACGCCTATGCGCTAACAGCAT
>JAICVH010000206.1 GCA_025935435.1 Burkholderiales bacterium | reverse complement strand
GGCACCGCGCTCGTCATCGTTACGCACGACGCGGACCTCGCGGCACGCACCGATCGAACGCTCCATCTCGTCGATGGGCGCCTGCAGTAACTGATTGGTTAGGCGACGGGCCTACACAGCGCGCGCGGCCGAGCGGCGAGCGCAGCGAGCCTCTGCCCCCGTTCTACGCCGAAAGCGATGGGTGCCCCGAGCGAAACCTTGCGCGGTGTCAGTATTCGACCGGTATCGGGTCCAGCGAGCGCCACAAGTACCACGTGGCGACGCTGCGATACGGTTGCCAGCGTTCGCCGAGCACGCGAAGCGCGTCGAGCGTCGGTCGCTCGCCGTCGAAATAGTGCACCGCCACCGCTTTCTGCAAGCCGATGTCGTCAACGGGCAGCACGTTGGCGCGAAGCTCATGGAACATCAGGAACATTTCCGCCGTCCAGCGTCCGATGCCCTTGACGTCGACGAGCGCCTGGATCAGCGTTTCATCGTCGAGCGCCGGCCAGGCGGCCGGATCGAGCCGGGATGACACGAAATGGCGGGCGAGATCGCGGATGTACTCGGCCTTGCGTTCCGACAGGCCGCACGCGCGCAGCGTGGCAATCCGTTTGCGCTGCACGCGCAGCGGATCGAGCGGCGAACCGTTCACGCTGCCGCATGCCTTCTGCAGCCGCTCCCAGATGGTTTGCGCAGCCTTGACCGAGATCTGCTGGCCGACGATCGCGCGCGCCAGCGTGGTGAACGGGTCGCCGCGACGGGTCAGGTGGAGGCCGGGATAAGCGGCGATCAACTTCGCGAGCACCGCGTCGCCTGCAGCGAGCGCGCGCGTCGCGTCGTCCCAGTAGTGCGGCTTCGTCATCGACGGAAAAGCGGGCAGGGCGGGCAACGAACGGCCCGGCGAACGGTCTTACGCGCCAAGATGCGCTTAAGTCTTTTTTCAGCGCGGAATGTTACATTACGCCGCTTTTTTCGATCTTTCGGAGTGCGAATGCCTACGTTGATCCGTTGGGCGAGCGGCGCAGCCGCGCTGCTGATCGCCGTCTCCGTCTTCGCCGCCGACCCGGCCAAGATCCTGCGCATATCGTTTCCTGTCGCGGAAACCGGGTTCGATCCGGTCCGTGTATCGGATCTGTATTCGAACACGGTCAACGAGGCGATCTTCGAGCCGCTGCTGACGTACGACTATCTCGCACGCCCCGCAAAGCTCGTCCCGCACACCGCTGAATCGATGCCCGAAGTGCTGGACGGCGGCCGCACGTACATCGTCCATCTGAAGCGCGGCATCTATTTCTCCGCCGATCCGGCGTTCAAGGGGCAGCGGCGCGAGCTCACCGCGGAGGACTACGTCTACTCGTTCAAGCGCTTTGCCGACCCGAAGAACCGTTCGCCGTGGGCGTTCATGATCGAGGGCCACATCGACGGACTCGACGAGCAGATCGAAGCGGCGAAAAAGACCGGGACGTTCGACTACCGCGCCACCATCCCCGGCCTCGTGGCGCTCGACAAATACACGCTGCGCTTCAAGTTGAAGGAAGTCGACTATCTATTTCCCTACACGCTTGCGCACGTGCCGTACAGCGCCGTCGCGCGCGAAGTTGTCGAAGCGTACGGCGACGACGTCCAGGCGCATCCGGTCGGCACCGGTCCTTACATCCTGAAGGAGTGGCGGCGCGGCGCGCGCATCGTGCTCGAAGCGAATCCGAATTACCGCAAGACCGTCTGGGATTTCCAGGCCACGAGCGATCCGTGGGACCGGGGCGTCGTGTCCGCGATGAAGGGCAAGTCGATTCCGGAAATCGGCCGCGTCGAGATCTCGATCATCGAGGAGGACCAGTCGCGCTGGCTCGCATTCAGCCGCAAGGAGCTCGACTGGCTCGGGCTGCCGGCGACGTTCCGGCAGGAGGTCTTCGATGCGGAGAACAAGCTGAAGCCGCAGTGGACAGAGCAGGGCGTGACGCTGTTCAAGGCGATCGATCCTGACATTGCATACACATTCTTCAATTTTCGCGACCCCCTCGTCGGCGGTTTTACGAGGGAAAAGATTGCGCTGCGCCGCGCGATCATCATGGGTTACGACCTCGACCAGGAGATCCGCGTCGTGCGCAAGCACCAGGCCGTGCAGGCGCAAATGCCGATTCCCTACGGCGTCGTCGGGTTCAATCCGGCGTATCGCAGCATCAACCAATACGACCCCGTGCTTGCGAACAAGCTGCTCGACTACTTCGGTTACAAGAAAGGACCGGGCGGGTACCGGACGCTACCGGATGGCAAGCCGATGGTGATCCGGCAGGCGACGGGCACGTCGACGATCGATCGCGAGTTCAACGAGTTGTGGAAGAAGTCGATGGACGCGATCGGCATCCGGATGGAATTCCAGCCGGGCAAGTTTGCGGACCAGCTGAAGGCGACCAAGGCCTGCCAGCTGATGATGTGGGGCGCGGCATGGACTGCCGATTATCCCGACGGCGAAAATTTCATGCAGCTGCTCTACGGCCCGAATACCGGCCAGAGCAACAACGGCTGCTACGAATCGAAGGCCTTCGACGCGATGTACGAAAAGGCGCGCGCGCTGCCGGCCGATTCGGCGGAGCGCAACCGCCTGTTCCTCGACATGTCGCGGCAGATGGAAGTCGACGGCGCGTGGAGCCTGCATGTGTCGCGCGAACGTAACCAATTGATTCGGCCGTGGGTCAAGGGCTACAAGAAGCATCCGATCCTGAACGCCGAATTCATTTACATGGACGTCGATCTCGCCGGCGGAGGACGCAGCTGATGCGAGCCGCCAGCGCCGGTCACGCTGCCGCGATGGTCGGGCGCGCCTGCCTTGCGGCAACGTTTTTACTGCTGATCCTTCCCGCGCATGCGGCTGATCCATCGAAGGTCGTCCGCCACGTCTTTCCCGTTGCTGAAACGGGCTTCGACCCGGCGGGTGTCCAGGATCTCTATTCAGCGACGATCGAGCAGATGCTGTTCGAGACGTTGCTCACCTACGACTATCTAGCGCGGCCGGCAAAGCTCGTTCCGTTGACGGCGGAGGCGATGCCGGAGGTCACCGACGGCGGCAAGACGTACACGGTCCGTCTGCGCAAAGGCATTCACTTCATCGACGATCCGGTCTTCAAAGGCAGGAAACGCGAGCTGATCGCTGCCGACTATGCGTACGCGCTGAAGCGCCTGATCGATCCGAAGCTGCGCTCGCCGTGGGCGTGGCTCGTCGAAGGCAAGATCATCGGTCTCGACGAACTCGCGGAAGCAGCGAAAAAGAGCGGCAAGTTCGATTACGACGCCAAGGTCGAGGGTCTCGAGACGCCCGATCGCTACACGCTTCGCATTCGCCTGAAGCAGACCGACTACAACCTGCCGTACATCCTCGCGCACGAGCCGACGTCCGCCGTCGCGCGCGAGGCCATCGATGCCTATCGCGACGAAAGTGGTCGCGCGATGGCGAATCCGGTCGGAACCGGCGCGTACCGTTTGAAGCAATGGGTGCGAAGCTCGAAGATCGTGCTCGAGGCGAATCCCGATTTCCGCGGCTTCGTGTGGGACTTCAAATCGAATGATCCCGAAGACCAGGCGCTGATCCGGGACATGAAGGGCAAGAAGATGCCGATCGTCGGCCGCATCGAGGTCAGCATCATCGAGGAAGACCAGGCCCGGTTGCTCGCCTTCCAGAACGGCGAGCTCGACTTGATGGACCTCGGGGGTCCGCTGGCGCCCAATGTGCTCGACGGCGGCAAGCTCAAGCCCGAGTTCGTGAAAAAAGGCGTCAAGCTCTCGCGCATCGTCGATCCGGCGCTCGGCTACGTGTACTGGAACATGCAGGACCCGATCGTCGGCGGCCTCTCCAAGGAGAAGGTCGCGCTGCGCCGTGCGATGGCGATGGCATACAACGTCGCCGATGAAATCAACGTCGTGCGTAACGGCCAGGCGATCGAGAACGAATATCCGATTCCGCCCGGCGTCGTCGGCCACGACCCCAAGTACCGGTCACCGATCAAATACGATCCTGCGCTCGCCAACAGGCTGCTCGACTCGGTCGGCTACAAGAAGGGTCCCGACGGCTGGCGTAACCTGCCGGATGGGAAGCCGTTTACGATCCGCTATGCGTCACGTCCCGATTCGCTCGGGCGGCAACTCGACGAGCTGTGGAAGAAGGCGCTCGACTCGATCGGCGTGCGCATGGAGGTGCAGAAGGACAAGTTTCCGGAGCTGCTCAAGCTGGAGCGGCAATGCAAGCTGATGATGCGCACGGCGTCGTGGATTGCGGACTATCCCGACGCTGACAATTTCATGCAACTCCTGTATGGCAAGAACATCGGCCAGAACAACAACGGTTGCGTGCAGATCCCCGAATACGATCGGCTGTACGAACAATCGACGCGGATGCCCGACTCTCCCGAGCGCGACAAGCTCTATCACGAGATGACCCGCATCATCGAGAACTACGCGCCGTGGCGGCTCGATACGACGACATACCGAAACATGCTGATCCAGCCGCGCGTGCTCGGCTACAAGAAGCACCCGATCCTGCACGCCGAATGGCAGTTCCTCGATATCGCGAAGACGCCAGGCACGGTGCAGCCCGCTGCCGGCGGGAAAGCTGTCCCCGATTGAGATACTAAATTGGGGTCAGACACGACTTATTGCGGCGATCCGCTCGGCGGGCGCGGCAGCGGGGCGCAATAACTCGTATCTGACCCCTTGGAGGCGACCGCATGGGTGCCTACATCGTTCGACGATTGTGGCAAATGGTGCCGACGATGCTCGGTGTCATCCTGCTGGTGTTCCTGCTGTTCAACTGGGTAGGCGGCGATCCCGCGTACGTCCTCGCGGGCAAGATCAGCAATCAGGAGCAGATCGACAATATTCGCCGCCAGCTGGGCGTCGATCAGCCGTACTGGGTCCAGCTGTGGATTTTCGTCAAGCAGGTCATCACCGCGGACTTCGGCGCGAGCTGGAGCACGAACGAGCGCGTCTCGCACATCCTGATGACGCGACTCGGTCCGTCGCTGACCGTCGTCGTCCCCCTGGTCCTGCTCGCCACGCTGATCTCGATCGGACTCGCGCTGGCAGTGGCGTATGTGCGCGGCTCGTTCACCGATCGCATGGTGATGATCATCTGCACGATCGGTTTGTCGGTGTCGATCCTCGTCTACATCATCGTCTTCCAGTACGTCTTCGCTTACAAGCTCGGATGGTTCCCCGTGCAGGGCTGGGGCGACAGCTTCATCGAGAACCTGTTCGTCTACTCGTCGTTGCCGATCCTGATCGGGCTCGTCGTCAGCATCGCGCCCGATCTGCGGCTCTACCGTACGTTCGTGCTCGACGAGATCAATCAGGATTACGTGCGGACGGCGCGTGCGAAAGGCGTTTCCGAGAACCGCATCATGTGGATCCACGTGCTGCGCAACGCGTCGATCCCGATCATCACGTTC
>JAICVH010000685.1 GCA_025935435.1 Burkholderiales bacterium | reverse complement strand
GCTGTTTACTCTTCTTTCCGTTCCTGACGAGCAAAAATGAAGCATGACTTCCAGGAACTGCGGCTCGAGCACGTGACGCGTCGCTTCGCCGGCAGCGGCGGCCACGTCTTCAACGCGCTATCCGAGCTGACGATGACCATTCGCCGGGGCGAGTTCATCGCGCTGCTCGGTCCATCCGGCTGCGGCAAGTCGACGGCGCTCAATTGCATCGCCGGCCTGCTGCCATTATCGGGCGGGATGATCCGGCTCGACGACGAGCGGATCGACACACTGCCACCCGAGCGACGCGGCTTCGGCATGGTGTTTCAGAACTACGCGCTGTTTCCGCACATGAGCGTGCAAAAGAACATCGGTTTCGGCTTGCGCATGCGTGGTGTGGGTGCCTCCGACATCGCGCCGCGCGTGGAAAAGGCGATGCGCCTCGTGCAGCTGACCGGGCAGGAGCACAAGCTCCCGGGCCAACTCTCAGGCGGCCAGCAACAGCGGGTTGCGATCGCACGCGCGATCGTCATCGAGCCACCGCTGATCCTGATGGACGAGCCGCTGTCGAACCTCGACGCGAAGTTACGGCTCGAGACGCGCTCCGAGATCCGGCGCATCCATAGGGAGCTGGGGCGCGCAACGATCTACGTGACGCACGATCAGGACGAGGCGCTGTCGCTCGCGGATCGCATCGTCGTCATGAAGGATGGTGTCGTCCAGCAGATCGCGTCGCCGCAGGAGGTCTATGCACAACCGGCGAACCTGCACGTCGCGCGTTTCATGGGCTATCGCAACGTCGTCGACATGCCGGTTCGCGGAGAACGTGGCGATCGCGTCATGCTCGAAGCGCCCGATCTGCGGCTTACCGGCATGCGCAAGCTTCCGCTGGATGGCAAGCGCGCATCTGTCGCGATTCGTCCCGAGGAAATGTCGATTGCGACGGGGCCGGCGGGGGAGAACATCATCAGCGGCCGCGTCGACAATGTCGAATACGGCGGCCGCGACTCGCTGATCGACATCGTGACGTCGGGGGGCACGCGGTTGCATGTGCGAGCACCGGGGAACGTCGCGCTCGGCAGTGAAATACACGTGTACGTGCCACCCGAACGCGTGCTCGTCTATCCGTTCGACGGCGCGGGGCCATGACAGCGGTGAGCGTCGCGCAGGGTGCGTCGCGCGCGCCGTTCGACCGGGTGCTGCTGCTGGTGGTGCCCGCGACGCTGTTCATGCTGCTGCTGTTCATCTACCCCTTCGTCTACGGGCTGGTTCTGTCATTTGAGCCGGCACAGGGCGGGTGGCTCGCGAACTACCGGAAATTCTTCAGCACCGACAACCTGTGGCCGACGATCGGCGTAACGCTGAAGCTTGCGCTGCCGGCAACGATCATCAACGTCGGCGTCGCACTTCCAATCGCCTACAAGATGCGCGTCAAGTCGCGCTGGCAACGCTGGATCACGACGCTGCTCGTCGTTCCGATCACGCTCGGCACCGTATTGATTGCCGAGGGCATGCTGACGTATTTCGGCCCGAAGGGATGGCTCGCGCAGTTCCTGCAACTCACGCATCTTTACGACGGTGCGATCCGGCTCACGCACAACTATTGGGGTGTGCTGATCTCGCTCGTGATTTCCGGGTTTCCGTTCGCCTTCCTGCTGATCCTGTCGTATATCACCGGCATCGATCCGGTGCTCGCGCGCGCAGCCGCTACGCTCGGCGCGGACTCGAAGGCTCAGTTTCGACATATCTATCTACCGCTGCTCGCGCCGGGACTCGCGATGTGCTTCTGCCTCGCGTTCGTGCAGGCGTTTTCCGTGTTTCCGTCCGCGGTCCTGCTCGGCGCACCGGCGGGCCCGACACGCGTCATTTCGAT
>JAICVH010000268.1 GCA_025935435.1 Burkholderiales bacterium | reverse complement strand
GATGAGCGGATGCGCACGGCGCGGCGAAGGCGATGAAGGCATGGCCGGCATTCTAGGCATTCATGCACACGTTACGCGCTTGCCCGACAAAGCGCCCGCCAGCGGGACGAGTTGCGCCAGTCGGGGACGGACGCCGCTCTGCCGATTCCGAAATGCCGCAGCCGAGGCGGCGGGGCGCCAAGCGCGTGCGAGACACGGCTAACTGCGCCGCACACAGGCGATGATCCGGTCGATCGCATCGGAACAGGTCTCGAACGACGCGACTAGCGCGATCCGGATGCGGCCGGTGCCGGGATTTCGACCATGCGCGTGACGCGCGAGGTAAGTCCCAGGCAGCACCGCCACGTTTTCCTCCATGTACAGTCGGCGTGCAAACGCCACGTCATCACCCGGGGTCGCCGCCCACAGATAGAACGCCGCGTCCGGGAACTCGCACGGCATCGCGGCGCGCAGCCGCGGCGCCAGCGCGTCGAACTTTTGCGCGTACAGCGCGCGGTTCGCAACGACGTGCGCTTCGTCGCTCCAGGCGGCGATGCTCGCGGCGGCCACGGCGCCCGACATCGCGGACCCGTGGTACGTCCGATATTGCAGGAACGCCCGAATCAGTGCGCGGTCACCGGCGACGTAACCCGAGCGTAATCCCGGCGCGTTCGAGCGTTTCGACAGGCTGCCGAATACGACCAATCGAGGGAACCCGTCGCGACCGAGCGCCCGCGCCGCGGCGAGTGCGCCGAGCGGCGGTTGCGCTTCGTCGAAATAGATCTCGGAATAACACTCGTCGGACGCGATGACGAAGCCATGGCGGTCGGACAGCGCGAAAAGCGTGCGCCATTCATCGAGTGGCATCACGCGGCCGGTCGGATTGTCGGGCGAGCATACGTAGAGCAGCTGCGTGCGCGCCCATACCTGTGCCGGGACGTCGTCCCACCGATGCGCGAATTGCAGACCCGGGTCGGCGTTCACGCAATAGGTCTGTGCACCGGCCAGCAACGCAGCGCCTTCGTAGATCTGATAGAACGGATTCGGTACGACGACCGTCGCATCGACGCGGCTGCCGTCGATCACCGTCTGCCCGAAAGCGAACAATGCTTCGCGGCTGCCGAGCACCGGCAGCACTTCGGTGGCCGAGTCGAGCGCCGCGAGCGAATGGCGCCGTCGCAGCCATGCGGCAATCGCCTCGCGTAGCGCGTCAGCACCAATCGTCGTGGGATAATTTGCGAGTCCCGTCGCTGCACCGCGCGCGAGCGCATCGAGAAGCAGCGCCGGCGTCGCGTGCTTCGGCTCGCCGATCGACACGTTGAGCGGGGTTTTCGCGCGGTCTGGAGCGCATTGCGCATGCAGCGCGCGCAGCCGTTCGAACGGGTACGGCTGCAGTTGCCGCAGGAGCGGATTCATGCCAAACGCTCAGGCCATGCGCAAGAGGGCGCGATTATAGCGATGAGGTTTCTTGCGGGGTTCGCCACTTTCGTCGCCGCCATCGGGCTCGCGTGCGTCGTTGCTTTCTGGGGATGGCGGCTGTTCGGGCCTCGTAGCGCGTCGCTGCCACCGCCCGCACCGGCCAATCCCGTCGCGACGATCATCGCTGCGAATCTGTTCGGTGGATCTGCGCAGCCTGCCGAGGCGACGACCGCGAGTGACTCGACGCTCGACGCGGACACGCGACTCCTTGGCATCATCGCCGAATCGGGTCGACGCGGGCACGCTGTGTTTCGCTCGCGCAGCGGTGCGAAAGTTGTCGCGCAGGGCGACGAGATCGCGCCCGGGGTCAAACTCGTCGCAATCGAGGCGGGTGTCGTGACGATTCGCGACGCTGCCGGTGAGCATCGTCTCATGCTGCGCGCCGCGCCCGTCGGCAGTCGCCCCGCCGGTAACACGCCGTCAGCGCGCACCGATGCGCCCGTTGGGTCGAGCGTCGCGTCGGCGCCGCCAAAGGCCGCAACGGCCACGCGCGCGAACGCGACATGCGCGGCGCCCGCCGGTTTCGGAGGCACTGTCGTTCGGCTCAACACCGAATTGATGAGCGGCGTCGGCACCGATTCAATGCCTTGGAACACGCTGCTTGCGCCGGTGAACGGCGGCCTCGTCGTGCGCCAGGACAACGGCTTCGGCGCCATGCTGGGATTGCGCGCGGGCGACGTCATCACGCAGGCGAACGGCATTGCGTTGAGCGCGCCCGAAGATGTCGGCGCAGCCATCGTGCGACCCCTCGTTACGAATCAGGGCGTGCGGCTCATCGGCGCACGCGACGGTGCCACGCAGGAACTATGGCTCGCGAACGTGGCGTGCGCCGGTTGACCTGGGCAGCCAATCGAGCAACGCGAGCGGTTCCGCGATCCAGCCGGTCGCCGGCCAGTCGTCGGCGCATCCCTGCTCGCCGAGGTAACCGTATTCGGCAACGATCGTGGACATGCCGGCAGCGTTGCCTGCGATGATGTCGCGCAAATCATCGCCGACATAAACGCAGCGCGCGGCCTCGATGCGGAGCACCGACGCTGCGTGTAGTAACGGCGCCGGATGTGGCTTCGGATGCGGCGTCGTATCCCCGGACACGATGGCGGCCGCACGGGGCGCGAGGCCGAGCGCATGCACGACCGGCTGCGTATAGCGCTCGACCTTGTTGGTCACAATGCCCCACGGCAGCGCGCGCGCATCGAGCGCGTCGAGCAGCGCTGCGATGCCGTCAAAAAGACGCGTCGTCTGATCCAGGCCCGCGGCGTAATACTCGAGGAACCGGTCGCGCAGATGGCGATAGTCGGCGTCCTCGGGTGTGACGCCAATGCCCGCGCCGAGCAGACCGCGCGCCCCCGCCGACGCATGTGGACGCAGCGTCTCGACGGGCAACGGCGCCAACCCGCGCTCGCTGCGTATGCGATTCAACGCGTAGGCGAGATCGCCGGCCGAATCGGCGAGCGTGCCGTCGAGATCGAACAGCACGGCGGCGACGGGCAGGGCGCGCGCGACGGGTCGCGCCGGCCGAACGTCAAGCGGCATGCTGCGCGCTGCGTCGAAACGCCGCGAGGTAATTCACCGACGTGTCGTCGATGAGCCGGTACGTACGCGTCAGCGGGTTATAGGTCATGCCGATCATGCGTTCCAGCACGAGGCCGGCGCGACGACCAAACGACGCGAGCTCCGACGGTCGCAGAAAGCGCGACCAGTCGTGCGTGCCGCGTGGCAGCAGGCGCAACAGATATTCGGCGCCGAGAATCGCCTGCGCGTACGACTGCGGATTGCGATTGATCGTCGAGAACACGATGATGCCGCCGGGCCTCGCCAGCGTGGCGCAGGCGGCGACGGTCGACGCGGGCTCGGGAACGTGCTCGAGCAATTCCAGACACGTGACGATGTCGAACGCCGCGGGCATTTCCAGCGCAAGCGTTTCGGCGGCGGCGACGCGGTAGTCGACGGTGGCGCCGGTCTCGTATTGATGCAGGCGCGCAACGCCGATCGCCTTGTCGGACAGGTCGATGCCCGTGACGCTCGCGCCGCGTGCGGCCATCGCCTCCGAAAGAATGCCACCGCCGCAGCCGACGTCCGCGACGCGCCGGCCCGCGAGGTCACCGGCGACGTCGTCGATCCAACGCAGCCGCAAGGGATTGATGTCGTGCAGCGGCTTGAATTCGCTTTGCGGATCCCACCAGCGGTGGGCGAGCGCCGAGAATTTCGCGAGTTCGGCGGGGTCGGCATTGCCGGTGCCGACGACGCGGTCGGTGGTGAGCGCAGGTACGTTGTCCACGATGCCATCCATCACGCGAGCCGCTGCTGCCACGCCCGCGCGCGGCTCGTCAAGGCCGCCACGTCGATCGTCGTCAGGCGGCCGCTGTCGACGATCCGCTCGCCGCCGATCCACACGTCGGTGACGTGATCGCGGCTTGCTGCATTCACGAGATGCGAAGCCGCATCGTACATCGGCAGCGTCTCGACGTCGGCGATGCGCACTGCCGTCACGTCGGCCTGCTTGCCGATCGCGAGCGAGCCGATCTCCGCGTCGAGACCAAGCGCCACGGCGCCATTGAGCGTCGCCATCTTCAACGCGGTCGCCGCCGGCACCGCGGCCGCATCGCCCGTCGTAACCTTGGCGAGCAGGCTGGCGAGGCGCATCTCCTCGAAAACGTCGAGCCGGTTGTTCGACGCCGCGCCGTCGGTACCGAGCGCGACGTTGACCCCGTGCGCCAGCAACTTGACCAGCGGCGCAACGCCGCTCGCGAGCTTCATGTTCGAACCGGGGCAATGCACGACGTGGCAGCCCTGCTCGGCAAGCGTTGCAATGTCGTGGTCGTCGATGTGTACGGCGTGAATGGCGATGAACGCCGGTCCGGTCGCGCCCAGCCGATCGAGGCGGGCGACCGGCGTCTGGTGGTGCGTCGCGCGCGCTTCGTCGACTTCAGCGCGCGTCTCCGCGACGTGCGTCTGAATCGGCAGATCGAGTTGGCGCGCATACATGACGACGGTGCTCCACGTGGCGTCACCCACGGTGTACGGCGCGTGCGGCGCGAGTGCGAACGAAAGTCGCGGCGCATGCTTCCATGCATCGCGGGCCGCGAGGCCGCGTGCGATGTATGCATCGGCGT
>JAICVH010000333.1 GCA_025935435.1 Burkholderiales bacterium | reverse complement strand
ACTCGTCCGCCATCAGCGAGCGTCCGATGTGCGAGGCAAGATCCGGATGGCCCTTGATCGGAGGAAGATCACGCGCGCCGGCACCTTCGTCCGCGACGTACCACTCGGGGCCGACACCGAGCGCGAATGCAGAGTAGTGGTCGAAGAAAAACGACGTGACATGATCGTTGTAGATCAACAGCAGCACGTCCGGGCGCTTGTCCGCGAGCCACGCGCTGAGCGGCGCGAAGTTTTCGAAGATCGGCGCCCACACCGGGTCGTCGCGCTTGTTGCGGTCGTACGCAAAGCCGATGGTCGGCGTGTGGGAGGCGGCGATGCCGCCAACGATTCGGGCCATGAAGGAACGTCTCGCTAATGGCAGGTGATCGAGAACTTTATACCGCGCCTGGCGGATAATCCGCACCGGCGCCACAATGCACGCTGCGGAACCATTTCGGAACGGCGGTCGCCCGAGGGGAATCACCGGCGATGCAGGGCGTGCCGAAGCGATGCGTTTCGACCGCGCGCCGCCAACAACACGGAGGGATCGATGTCGCAGCAATTCGTTCTTACACGCCGCCGCGTGCTTCAGGCCGTCGCGGGAGCACTCGCCGCAAGCCACGTGCACCCGGTGTTCGCTGCAGACCCGGTGCGAATCGGGCTGATCCTGCCGCTTACCGGACCCTTCGCGTCGACCGGGCGCCAGATCGAGGCGGCGTGCCGCCTGTACATGCAAAAGAACGGCGACAGCTTCGCCGGGCAAAAGATCGACCTGCTGGTCAGGGACGACACGGGTATCGCGCCCGAAACGACCAAACGGATCGCGCAGGAACTCGTGGTCCGCGACAAAGTGCAGATCCTGGCCGGATTCGGACTGACGCCGCTCGCGCTCGCCGCGGCGCCCGTCGCGACCGAATCGAAGGTGCCGATGGTCGTGATGGCTGCCGCCACGTCGATCATTCCGACGAAGTCGCCGTATATCGTGCGCACCGGGTTCACACTGCCGCAAGTCACGGGTCCGATCGCAGACTGGGCGGGCAAGAACCGGATCAAGACCGTCGTGACGTTGGTGACGGACTATGCGCCCGGCCTCGACGCGGAAAGCACGTTCGTCAAGCGGTTCACGGCGTCCGGCGGCAAGATCGTGGACTCGCTGCGTGTTCCGTTGCGCAACGCCGACTACGGCCCGTTCATCCAGCGCGCGAAGGACGCCAAGCCCGACGCGCTGTTCGTGTTCGTGCCCTCAGGCGAGGGCTCGGCCGTGATGAAGCAGTTCAGCGATCGAGGACTGAAGGACGCCGGCATTCAGATGATCGGCACTGGCGATGTCGTCGACGACGACCTGCTCGAAAGCATGGGTGCAATCGCCGTCGGTGTCGTGACGTCGTTTCATTACTCCGCCGCGCACGATTCCCCCGAGAACAAGGCGTATGTCGACGCCTTCATGAAGGCGAACACCGGCATGCGACCGAACTTCCATTCGGTCGGTGGTTACGACGGCATGCATCTGATCTACGAGGCGCTGAAGAAAACGGGTGGCGATGCCAACGGCGACAAGTTGCTCGAGGCGATGAAGGGCATGCGCTGGATGAGCCCGCGCGGTCCGTTGTCGATCGATCCGGTAACCCGCGACGCCGTGCAGACGGTCTACATCCGCAAGGTCGAGATGGTGAATGGCAAGCCGTGGAGCGTCGAGTTCGACAAGGTCGAGAACATCAAGGATCCGGGGGTCGGTTGACGGTAGCCGCCGCGCGGTCACGCAGCGGGCAACGCGAGCAGCGTCACCGGGGGCGACCCTCGCCGCCGGCGGGCGGGATCTCCCACAGATAGATGTTGCGCGATCCATGACCGCTGTCGACGACCCGCGTTTGTCGCGGCGACCAGTCGCCCATGTCGTGGACGTACGAAACGACGCGCGTGCCGGGCTTGAGATCCCGCCATAGCGTTGGTCGCAGCTTCAGGTTCAGGCTCGGCCACAGGAAAAGCGTGACGACGGTTGCATCGCGTATGTCCGTCTCGAACAGATCCTGAGTGAGAAAACGGATGCGCTCGGCGACGCCCGCCTGCTCGGCGTTTACGCGACTTTCGCGGATGCGCTCGGGATCGATATCGACGCAGACGCCTCGCGCGCCGAACGTCTTGACCGCGGTGATGACAATGCGTCCGTCACCGCAGCCCAGATCGTAGACGACGTCGCTCGCCCCGACCTTCGCAAGCGTGAGCAGTTCGGTGACGACGTGCTGCGGCGTCGGTTCGTAACGAACGTCCGGAGCGCGCAGGCGGGATTGCTCGCATCCGCCCGTGAGGGCCGCGAGGAGGACCAAGACCGTCGCGCGTGCGCGCACGACGTTGACCGATGCAGGCGTGGGGGTAGCGAAGACAGCGATCACAAGCGAGCTCCTTGCGCAAGATCGTCGGCGTGGCCCGATTCGAACCGCGAATCATCGTACGCCGGTCGGTGAACGGAGTAATCTAAAGCGCGCGCATGGGCCTGCGTTCACATCCTGGTCGATGGTTTCGATACTCCGCGCTTGCGCTCGTCATCGCGCTTTGCGCCTGCCTCGCGAAGTCGTTCGGGCCTGCGAGCATCGAAGGGAATCCCGATCGAGGTCGTGCGATGCTCGCGCAATACGGTTGCGTGCATTGCCATGCGATTCCCGGCGTCGCGATGGCGCGCGGCATCTTCGGCCCACCGCTCGAAAATATCGGCAAGCGCGTCTATCTCGCCGGCACGTTGCCGAACTCCCCCGTCAACATGATGGCGTGGATACGTGCGCCGCAGACGATCAAGCCCGGCACGGCGATGCTCGACCTGCACGTGACCGAGACTGACGCGCGCGACATGGTCGCCTACCTGTACCGCTTGCGCTGATGCGCAGGCGCATGCGCATCGTCACGTGGTTGATCGTTGCCGGCGTGATCGGCATTGCGGCGGGCGCCACGTTCGTCGCCTCCGGCGTTTACAACGTTGCCGCGGTCGAGCAGCACACGGCCCCGGTGTTCTGGACGCTGTATGCAGCGATGCGCCAGTCGGTCCGGCATCATGCCGCGCAGATTCAGCCGCCTTCACTCGACGACCCCACGCTCACCGAGCGCGGCCGCGCGCTGTACGACGAACATTGTCGCCAATGCCATGGTGCGCCCGGCATCGCACCCGAGCCGTTCGCGCTCGGCTTGACGCCAACGCCGCTCAACCTGGCAAACATGGCGCGCGAGTGGCCGGCGCGCGACCTGTTCTGGGTCGTGAAGAACGGCATCAAGATGTCGGCGATGCCCGCCTGGGAATTCCGGTTGTCCGAACAGGACCTCTGGGCGGTCACTGCTTACCTTCAACGCCTGCCCGGCGAATCGCCGGCGCAATACCGCGCGGCCGTGGGGCAGCGACGCGACCGACCGCCGACCTCCGCGGACAGGACGCCGCCGGACGTCCTCAGCGCAGCGGTGAACCGTGATCGAGGCAAAACCGCACTGCGCCAGTACGCGTGCGCGACGTGTCACGATATCCCGGGCGTCGTCGGCGCAGACGCGCCGGTCGGTCCGCCGCTCGCGGCGATTTCGCGACGCGGCGCGATTGCCGGCCTGCTCGCCAACGACCTCACCAGCATGGTGCGATGGATACGCGATCCACAGCACGTTCACCCGGGGAGTGCGATGCCCGATCTTGGCGTTACGGAACGCGACGCGCGGGACATGGCGGAATATCTGTATTCGCTGCGGTGACCCGTCCGCCGCGCGCACGCTCGAGATCGCTGCACGTCCCCTCCCTGAAGCCGCGACGAACGAAGCCCATGAGTCGCGGGCCGAGGCGGCCGGGGCGCGTAAGTACGGTGGTGGCTGCGACGACAAACCGCGCGTAGGATGACGCTGCGGCTGCCTGCGGTTT
>JAICVH010000631.1 GCA_025935435.1 Burkholderiales bacterium | reverse complement strand
GACGAGCTCGGCGACGCCGAAGATCATCGTTCGCGTGTTTCCTGTCTGCCGTCGCTCACCGTTGACGTCGAGCCACAGATCGAGGTTCTGCGGATCCTTCACTTCGTCGCTTGTCACGAGCCAAGGCCCGATCGGCCCGAAGGTGTCGCAGCCTTTGCCCTTGCTCCATTGGCTCGCGCTGCGCTTCAGCTGGAATTCGCGTTCCGACACATCGTTGACGACGCAGTAGCCGGCCACGTACCGCAGTGCGTCTTTCACCGCCACGTGCCGTGCAGTGCGGCCGATGACAACGCCGAGTTCGACCTCCCAGTCGAGCTGCGTCGAGTCGGGCGGGATCATGATGTTGTCGTTGGCGCCGACGATGCACGTCTGTGCCTTGTAGAAGACGACGGGGTTCTCGGGGATCGGCGATCCCGTCTCCTTCGCGTGATCGGTGTAGTTCAAGCCGATCGCGACGAACTTGGGCGGCGTCGCGATACATGGACCGAGTCGCGGCCGCCCCTTCACGGCCGGCAATCGACGCGTGTCGAGCTTGCGCAGGCCGGACAGCGACACGGGCGCAAGCGCGTCCGCGTCGATGTCGTCGACCTTGCGCGAGAGGTCGCGCAGCACGCCGTCGGCATCGATCAGTCCGGGCTTCTCGCGGCCGGGGGGTCCGTAACGTACGAGTTTCATGTCGGTTCCTCTTCTTGGTAGGTGAAAGCGAGAAGACGTTCGCTGCAGCGCCGCGTGAGTGCAGGCTTGGCGGCGGCTAGATCGTCATGCCTCCGTCGCACGAATACACGTTGCCGGTGACGAATGCCGCTTCGTCGGACGCGAGAAAGACGACCATCGGCGCGATCTCCTCGGGCTTTGCGAGCCGTCCCATCGGCTGGCGGGCGATGAACATCTTTCGCGCCTCGACAGGATCGGGAAACGCATTGATGCGCGCCGCGAGCGACGGCGTATCGACGGTTCCGGGCGCGATCGCATTGCAGCGAATGCCGCGTTGCACGTAATCCGCGGCGACGCTCTTGGTGAGGCCGATCACGGCCGCCTTGGTCGTGCCGTAGATGAAGCGGTTGGGCAGTCCTTTGATCGAACCGGAGATCGACGCCATGTTGATGATGCTGGCCCCCTCGCCGCGCTCATCGAAGCGCGCGAGCATCCGCGGCAACGCGGCGCGGATGGCGACGTACATCGCGCGCACGTTGAGGTTGACGCTCACGTCCCAGTCACGCGGTGTGCAGTCCAGGATCGTGCCGTGATGGACGTAGCCCGCGCAATTGAACAGGATGGACAGCGGAGGCAGCTCGTCGAACAACGTCGTAACAGCGGCGTCGTCGAGCACGTCGAGCCGCCTGGTCGTTACGTTGGGGACGCCTGCGAGCGTGGCGAGCGCGGCGTCGTTCACGTCGGTTGCAACGACCGTTGCGCCCTCGCGGGCCATGGCGACCGCCGATGCACGTCCGATTCCCTGGCCGGCAGCCGTCACGAGTGCCGTCTTGCCTTGCAGCCGTTCCGCCATCGAACGTAAAGCTCCGCGCAAAACGGCGCATTCTACGCCAGCGCTCGATGACGCCGGACGCGTGGTTGCCGATCAGGACGGAACTTGGATGACGAAACTGCGGCGGTCAGGCGTACGCCGCCGCCGCGCCGTGCATGAACGTGTCGACGAAAAACGCGAACGCAATGCGCCATGCGGCCTCCGCCGCGACCGCGTGGTAGCTCTCGCGGTCGAACGTCGCGAATGCATGCGGCGCGTCGGGGAGCACGGCGAGCGTATAGCGCTTGTTGGCGTCCGACAGCGCCTTGGCAATCCGCGCGTGCTCGTCGCTGGCGATCGATGCATCGCGGCCGCCGTAGATCAGCAATTGCGGTGCGGACAGATCGCCCATGCGGTCGATGAGCGACTTGCGCCTGCCGCGCGGCACCGTCGGTGCAATACCGCCGCCGTAGAACGACACCGACGCCGCAAGGCGAGCACCATGCACGGCATTGGCCAGGAACGCGAGCCGGCCCCCCATGCAGAAACCGATGACGGCAAGCCGTCCGTCGCGTGCGCCCTGCGCGACGAGCATGTCGAGTGCGGCGCCGACTTCGCGCATCGCGACGTCGTCGTCGACGTCGTTCAGACG
>JAICVH010000633.1 GCA_025935435.1 Burkholderiales bacterium | reverse complement strand
GTATCGCCCGCGAGGGCCGGGCGCTCGCGTACGCAACGCTCGGACGCGTACGTGCAGCGCGGTGCGAGCAGACAACCGGTCGGTCGGTCGTACGCACCCGGCACGACGCCGGCGATCGTACGTAAGCGCACGCGATCGAAATTGTGCTCAGGCAATGCGTCGAGCAGCGCCTGCGTGTACGGATGTCGCGGCGCGTCGAAGATGGCGGGAACCGCACCGGTCTCCATCACCTGCCCGGCGTACAGCACTACGACACGATCGGCGGTTTCCGCCACGACGGCGAGATCGTGCGTGATCAGCAGGATTGCCATCGCATGCTCGGCACGCAGGCGCATCAACAACGCAAGCACTTGCGCCTGCACGGTCACATCGAGTGCGGTCGTCGGTTCGTCCGCGATCAAGAGTCGCGGCCGGCCGGCCAGCGCCATGGCGATCATCACGCGTTGTGCCATGCCGCCTGACAACTGGTGCGGAAAAGCACGCAGCCGTGCGGTCGGATCGCTGATCTCGACTTCGCGAAGGAGCGCCAGGGCGCGCTCACGACGTACTACTCCGTTGCTTCGTTCGTCGGCATTGCCATGCAGTCTCAGCGCTTCGTCGAGTTGGAATCCGACCGTGTAGCAAGGATCGAGGCTCGACAACGGATCCTGGAAGATCATCGCGATCCCGCGCCCGGCAAGCGCCCGTCGCTCATGCGCGGACGCAGCCAGCAGATCGCGTCCGTCGAACGTCATGCGCGTTGCGTGGACGCGACCCGGGTCGTCGATCAGGTTCATCAGCGCGAGCGCCGTCACGCTTTTGCCGGAACCCGATTCACCGACGAGACCGACGACTTCGCCCGCTTCGATCGTGAAATCGACGCCCTCGACGGCGACGACCGGATGCGCGAGCGCGCCGAACGCGACATGCAGGTTTTCGATCTCGACCAGCGTCATCGCCGCAGCTTCGGATCGAGCGCATCGCGCAAGCCATCGCCGGTCAGGTTGAACGCCAGCACCGTGATGAGGATCGCGAGGCCCGGAAACGTGACGACCCACGGCGCCCGCTGAATGAATTCCAGCGCCGAGGCGAGCATCGATCCCCATTCCGGCGTCGGCGGCTGCGCGCCGAGGCCGAGAAAGCCGAGCGCAGCGGCGTCGAGGATCGCATTCGAGAAGCCCAGCGTCGCCTGCACGATCAACGGCGCTGCGCAATTGGGAAGGATCGTCGAGAACATGAGCCGCAGTGAGCCGGCACCGGCGATGCGCGACGACGTGACATATTCGCGGCCGGCCTCGGCGATCACGGCAGCACGCGCCAGCCGCACGTAATGCGGCAACAGCACGATGGCGATCGCGTACATCGCGTTGATGAGGCCGGGGCCGAGGATCGCGACCACCGCGATCGCGAGCAGCAGGCTCGGCAACGCAAGCATCACGTCCATCAGGCGCATGATCGCTGTGTCGACGACGCCGCGAAAATAACCGGCGACGAGCCCGAGAATCGCGCCGAGCGACAACGATATCGCTACCGAGATGATCCCGATCAACAGCGAAAGGCGCGTGCCATGAATCAATCGCGAGAGGATGTCGCGACCGACCGGATCGGTGCCGAGCGGGAAACGCGCGCTGCCGTCGGCGTTCCAGGCGGGCGGCGCCAGCGTGAAGTCACGGTATTGCTCGTTCGGGGGATGCGGCGCGATGACGTCCGCACCGAGCGCTAGCACGACGAGCAATGCGACAAGCGACAGGCCAATGACCGCACCGCGGTTTTGCGCGAACGCGCGCCAGAATTCGCGAAAGCGCGACGGGGGCGCCGGTTGGAACTCGCGCCCGAGGCTGTCCGCAACGACGGCGCGCGGTTCGTCGCGCTCGACTGCAGCCGCTGCGGCGAACGGTGGCAGAACGTCAGGCATGGCGTATCCGCGGATTGATGACGCCATACAGCATGTCGACGATCAGATTGACGGTAATGACGATGGTGGCGATCAGCAGGATGCCGCCCTGCACCACTGGATAGTCGCGCGACTGCACGCCGTGGATGAGCCAGTTGCCGACGCCCGGCCACGAAAAAATCGTTTCGGTGAGAATCGCGCCCGACAGCAGCAGGCCCACTTGCAATCCGACGACGGT
>JAICVH010000159.1 GCA_025935435.1 Burkholderiales bacterium | reverse complement strand
CGATCGTCGTTTCGCACGTGCGCGACGACCGGATGCCGGGGATTGATTTCGAGGATCGGCTTCGATGCCGGCGCGCGCTGGCCCGCGGCCTTGAGCATGCGCGCCAGATTGGCGCTCACGTCGTGTTCATCGGCGACAAGACACGCCGGCGACTCGGTCAGCCGGCGCGTCACGCGCACGTCCTTGACGCGCTCGCCCAGGCTCTGCTTGATCCGGTCGGTGAACGGCTTGAACTCGCCGGCCTCCTCCTCGACCGCCTGCTTTTCCGACGCATCGTCGAGACCGCCGAGGTCGAGCCCGCCGCGTGCGACGGACACGAGCGGCTTTTTTTCGTATTCGGTCACATGGCTCACGAACCATTCGTCGACGCGGTCCGACAGCAGCAGCACCTCGATGCCCTTGCGGCGAAACACTTCGAGGTGCGGACTGTTGCGCGCCGCGTTGTGCGATTCCGCCGTGACGTAATAGATCCGCTCCTGGCCCTCCTTCATCCGGCCGACGTAATCGGCGAGCGATGTCGTTTGCTCCTCGCCGTCGCCATGCGTCGACGCAAAGCGCAACAACGCGGCGATCTTCTCCTTGTTCGTAAAGTCCTCGCCGACGCCTTCTTTCAGCACGGTGCCGAATTCGCGCCAGAACGTCGCGTACTTGTCCGGCTCGTTCGCGGCGAGCGTGGCGAGCAAATCGAGGATTTTCTTGGTACAGCCGGCGCGGATCGCCTCGATGTCGCGCGATTCCTGCAGAATTTCGCGCGACACGTTGAGCGGCAGGTCGTTGGAGTCGACGATGCCCCGCACGAAACGCAGGTACGCCGGCAGCAAGTGCTCCGCATCGTCCATGATGAAAACGCGCCGCACGTAGAGGCGGATGCCGTGTCGCGCGTTGCGGTCCCACAGATCGAACGGCGCATGCGCGGGCAGGTACAAGAGCTCCGTGTATTGCTGGCGCCCTTCGACGCGGGCATGCACCCACGCGAGCGGGTCGTCGTAGTCATGGCCGACGTGCTTGTAGAACTCCCGGTATTGCTCGTCGGTGATTTCGCTCTTGGGCCGCGCCCACAGCGCGGACGCCTGGTTGACCGTTTCGTCTTCGTCCGTCTTCCGCTGTGCGCCGTCCTTCCATTCCTCCTTTTTCATCCGGATCGGCTGCACGATGTGATCCGAATACTTGCGAACGATCGCGCGCAGCCGCGTGCCGGACAGCAGATCGTCCTGGCCGTCGCGCAGATGCAGCGTGATTTCCGTTCCCCGCTGCGCGCGCTCCGCCGACTCGATGCTGAATTCGCCACCGCCGTCGGACTCCCACCGCACCCCCTGCGCGGCCGGCTCTCCGGCGCGCCGCGTCAGCACGGTCACGCGGTCGGCGACGATGAACGACGAGTAGAACCCCACGCCGAATTGCCCGATCAGGTGCGCGTCCTGCTGCTGGTCACCGGTCAAGCGCGAAAAGAACTCGCGCGTGCCCGACTTGGCGATCGTGCCCAGATTGGCGATCACTTCGTCGCGATTCATGCCGATGCCGTTGTCGCGCACGGTGATCGTCCGCGCCGTCGCGTCGTAGTCGACGTGTATCGCAAAATCGCCGTCGCCTTCGAACAACGACGGATTGTCGATCGCCTCGAAACGCAGCTTGTCGCATGCATCGGACGCGTTCGAAATGAGCTCGCGCAGGAAGATCTCGCGGTTCGAGTACAGCGAGTGAATCATGAGGTCCAGGAGCTGCCGTACCTCGGCCTGGAAGCCGAGCGTCTCGCGGCCGGGCTCGACCGTCTGCGTTTGTGTCATGGTGTTCGACTCCGTATCAATTCACGCGATGGTGTTCAAACCAGGGAAGCGCGACCTCGCGCGAAGCGAGTCGCACGGGTTGTCGGCCGGCGGCACGCGCTTCAGGGCTCGTCTCACACGCCCTAGTTGAAGATGCCCGCGATGAACATCCGCGTCCGCGGCTCGCGCGGATCGCCCAGCACTTGCCCGGGCGGTCCCTCCTCGACGATCCCGCCGCCCTCCATGAACACGACGTGCGAGGAAACCTCGCGCGCGAAGCGCAACTCGTGCGTGACGATGATCGCGGTGCGGCCACCGATCGCGAGGTCGCGAATGACGCGCAGGACTTCACCGGTCAGTTCGGGGTCGAGCGCGGAAGTCGGCTCGTCGAAAAGCATTATTTTAGGGTCCATCATCAGCGACCGTACGATGGCGACGCGTTGCTGCTGACCACCTGACAGCGTCGCCGGGTACGCGTTCGCCTTGTCCTCGAGGTTGACCTTTCGCAGCAGCGCCATCGCCTTGTCGATGGCGTCGCGCCGGCTCCACCCGAGCACACCGGTCGGCGCCTCGATGATATTGCCCATTACCGTCAGATGCGGAAACAGGTTGAACGACTGCGACACCATGCCGATGCCGGTTCGGTATCGGGCAATGTCGCGTCCGGATAGCCTTCTGCCCTCCCGTGCAAGGCCCTGTGGAGTGATCGTCACGGCGCCGACGCTGATCGAGCCGCCCTGGATGCGCTCCAGATAATTGATGCAGCGAACGAGCGTGCTCTTGCCGGACCCGCTCGGACCGATGATGGCAACCGTCGAGCTGCCGGGAACGACGAGGTCGACCCCCCGCAGCACCTCCAGCGGGCCGAAGCGCTTGTGAACCTTGTCGAGTCGAATGACCGAATCAGGCGGCGGCATGCTGTTGGGTCTGGAAGTAGCCCGCCATGGGCAGCCTTCGCGACAGATAGCGCACCGACGCGGAAACAACGAACACGAGCACGAAATAGGTGAGTGCCACCGCCGTATAGACGGGCATGGGCAGGAACGTCGCACTGACGATCAAGCCCGCCTGGTACATGAGATCCGGCACGGCGATGATGGACACGATGCTCGTCGACTTGAAGCAGATGACGTACTGATTGAGGATGCCGGGCAGCATCCGGATCAGCGCCTGTGGAATGACGATCCTTCGCATCAGCCGCGGGTAGGTCATGCCGAGCGACTGCGCCGCCTCGATCTGTCCCTTGTCGATCGATTCAATGCCGGCGCGATATTCCTCGGCGAGGTAGCCGCTCGATTGCAATGCGAGCGCGATGAGCGAGCTCGTGAATGCGTCGAACTTGTAGCCGATGATCTCGGGCCACGCGTAATGCACCCAGACCAGCTGCACGAGTATTGGCGTGTTGCGGCAGAACTCGACATAGAAGATGGCGGGTGCGCGGATCAGCCGACTGCGCGCCAGCGTGCCGAGACAGGCGATGAGACCGACGACGATGGCCAGCAGCATCGCCAGCACCGAGAGCACGACGGTGACGCGGATGCCCGACAGCAGGACATCGTGGTACTCGGCAAAGACCTGCCACAGGCGAGTGAACGACACGGCTTTCCCCGGACGCGAGAACTAACGACCTGTCAACAGGCGTCAATACCGGAGCCGGACGGCGCTTCCGCAAAGCGCCGTCCGGCCCGTGTTGGCGAATCGACCAGGTACGCCTACTACTGCTTCTTCGCGAACGGGTTCGTCTTCGCCATGTATTCGTCGTACGTGTGCTTGACGAGGTCGTTGGCCTGGACCCAGCGCACGTACTGGTCGAGGAAGTCCTTCCACTCCTGGTCGCCGTACCGCACCGCCCAGCCGACCGGCGCATTACCGAAGTCCTCGCCCGGGAATGCCATCTTCCCCCACGCGGCGTTTTCAGGGATCTGCAGCCACCAGTTGATGTTGATGATCGGCAGGATCGTGACGTCCGCATCGCCACGCTGCGTCGGCGGCAACGTTTCGACGTCAGAATTGATCTGCAGCGCCAGGAATTTGGCCTTCGGGAAGAGCCGTTTGCCGGTCTCGTATTCGCGCGAGCCCAAGCCGACGGCGATCGTTACGTTGGGATTGTCGAGATCGGAAATCTTCTTCAGGTTCTTCTTGTTGTCCTTGCGGATGATCGCGTTCAGTCCCTTGGAGCGAAACGGCGTGATGAAGTTGACTTCGAGCGCGCGCGGAGCGTTGTAGACGAAGCTGCTGCCGAAGAAGTCGCAATCACCTCGCTTGAGCGACAGAACCGCCGTATTCCACTGGACCTCGACCGGCTGGACCTTCACCTTCATCCAAGTGGCGAGCTCGTTGGCGAGGTCGACGAAGACGCCGAGCCATTCGCCGGTCTTCGGATCCTTGTATGACTCCGGAGAGCCCTGCGCATAGCAGATCTTCATGACGCCTTCCTTCTTGACCTTGGTGAGCGTCGACGTCTCCGATTGCGCGTTAGCCGCACTGGCAGCGAGCAGGAGCAGCACTGGCGTGATGCACAGCAATTTCTTGAGTTTCATGACGGATCTCCTTGAGGAACGGTGGGTTGGGTCCGGCGCGCCATTTCGAGAGATAGCCGGCAGCAGTCGAATGTCATTGGCGGCGGTTGACCAACCGTCTGGACATCGATTTCAGATCAAAGTGAATCGCAGACGGCATCCGGCGCGCGATCAGCGCCGCGAGTTGTTCGACGGACCGGGCGTCAGGACGAAACGCCAGCGTGACGATCGGTATCGGTGCAGTGGTCGTGTTCATGCGCTCGGCGGCCGATGGGGTACAAAGCAGCACGTCGCTCGCTTTCAGCAGCTTGCGTATCGACGCCTGCTCGCGTGTGAGGCAGCCCTGGACCCGCAGCCCCGGGTTGTAACCGTCGACCATGCCGGTCAGCGACACGAGCGTCTGCTTCAGGTCGCACACGATCCCGACGCGCGTTCCCGCACGAAGACGGGCGACGTGCAACAGGCTTTCGGGGTCGATCGGAATGTGCATGCCGACAATTTGTGCCCGCCCATCGTCGCCGCCTCGCACACCGAGCGTGCTTTCCACGGCGGCCAGGTGCGTGATGTTGACGGCGAGGATGTCGTACTCCTCGAGAAAACGCTCGGGCGTTTCCAGCACGGCGTCGATCAGCAGCGGTTCGATTGCGTGCCCGAGTGCAAGTTGCAGGTCACGGCTCAACATGATGGCGTCGCGCCGATTGCACTCGATGAACCCGATCCGCGGTCCCACGTGTCCGTACGCCTGCGTGACGACGTCGTCCACGAAGTGCCGAAACTGGGCCTGTCCGAGTCCGCACAGCTTCGCCTCCTGAACCGCAAGCGAAAGCAGCCCGGTGACACCCTCGAGCGCGCGATCGACGTTCACGCGTAACGGTCGACGACTGACAAAAGTCCCGAATCCTGCGCGGGTCAGCACGTAACCGCGCGCGGCCAGCGAGCGATAGGCTTTGCTCACCGTGTTCTTGTTGGCGCTGAGCTCGGCGGCAAGCGCCTCGCATGTGGGCATCTGCTGGCCCGGCATATATTCCTTGCGCGCGATGCGCAGCAGGATCGCCCGCTCGATCTCCGACCACGATACGTATCGCTTGACGCCGGCGCGCTGCGACACGGAACGCGTCGGGCTCGACTCCGCGGACTTCGTACGTTTCACCGCTTCATCCTAAACCTTAAGACGGGCCTCTGACAATCAATAGCCGATCGCGCATCCGTCCTGTCGCGGCTCGGATCCGGCGACCCACACGTCGTTGCCGAGAGCGCGAATGATCTGGCCGCCGCCCATCATCCGGTGTTCTCGCCGCACGATATCGTGCCCCCATTGCGCGAGCGCCGCGCATGTGGCGTCGGGTACACCCGCTTCGATGATCACGCGCCGTCCCTCCTCCCACCAGAAGCGCGGCGTGTCGAGTGTCGTCTGCACGTCCTGTTCGTAATCGAGCAGGTTGACCAGCAGCTGCAGGTGTCCCTGTGGCTGCATGAAGCCGCCGCTGACGCCGAACACCGCGTGCAGTGCGTCGCCGCGCAACAGCATGGCCGGGATGATCGTGTGGAACGGTCGCTTGCGAGGTGCGAGCACGTTCGGGTGTCGCGCATCGAGCGAGAAGCCGGCACCGCGGTTCTGGATGACAAAACCCAGTCCCGCCGCCACGTGCCCACTACCAAAGTCGTCATAGACGCTGTTGATGAAGGAAACGCCATTGCCTTCCGCATCGGTAACCGCGAGATAAACCGTGTCCGTTCGACCGAACGCACGCGCGTCCGGAGACGACGCGCGCCACCCCTGCGGCGGCTTGGCGTTCGCCAGCAATCGCGCAACGGGCACGTCGCAGAAGCGCGGGTCTGCAACGTGCGCTTGCGCGGCCAGCATCGCCT
>JAICVH010000771.1 GCA_025935435.1 Burkholderiales bacterium | reverse complement strand
GGGGTCGCGCGTCCGGTGAAGTGCGGTCTCGGTGCAGCACCGAGCGCGACGAAATCGACCGGCGCGGGCGTCGCAATGCCGAGATCGAGCAGAACTTGCCACGGTCCGCCGCGTTCGCGTTGCCACACCGAAAAGAACACGCCATGCCGGATTGCGCCCGGCTTCGCCGCGCTCGTCAGCGTATAGGGACCCGTCGTATAACCCAGGTCGAAACTGCGTGCGACGCCCGCCTGCGCAGGCGCCCACTCGAGCTTGACCGCAAGCGGATCGGCTGGCGCAGGTCGTGCGCTCCAGGTTTCGCGCAGGCGCACCGGCGCCGGCTCGAACACGACGCCGTCGTCCGCGAAGTTCGCGAGGAATGCCTCGCGGATGCCGCGCGAGGCGCCCATCCGCGCAAACGCGAGTTCGGCATCGACCAGCGAGCCGAGCGCGATCTCCTGCGCATCGGGCTCATGGGCCGGCGTGGACATGGACGTCAAACACGCGCTGCACGCCGCGAGCACGCACGCGAACAGCGTAACCGGTGATCGATATCGAACGGGCCGCATGCGCACGCGATGGCAGTCGCATTGATCGACGTGCATTCAGTATAATTCGCCGTTTCCGATCGCTGTCCATGCGTCCGTTCCCGCTTGCCTGCGCGCTCATAGCCGCTGCCGTTCTCGCAGTTCCCGCGACCGCTCAGTCCCCCGTCGTCATCGCCGCGAAAGCGCCGGTCAGTGCGCCTGTTCCCGCGCCGGCGACGCCGCCCGTCGTCATGCAAACGCCGGGTGCGCCGGTTGCGCCGACGATCGCCGCATCGTCCTGGATTCTCGTCGATACGCTGTCGGGACAGACGCTCGGCGCTGCCAACTCTGATGAGCGTCGCGACCCGGCGTCGCTGACGAAACTGATGACGGCGTACGTGGCGTTCGGCGCATTGCGCGCGAAGACGATCACGCCGTCGCAGATGGTGCAGGTGTCGCAGCAGGCGTGGAAGGCGGAAGGCTCGCGGATGTTCATCGAGCCGCGCAAGGCGGTGAGCGTCGACGAGCTTCTCCATGGCGTCATCATCCAGTCGGGCAATGACGCGTCGATTGCCGTCGCGGAAGCCGTCGCCGGCACCGAGGATGCGTTCGTCACCAGGATGAACGAGGAGGCTGGGCGCCTCAAACTGACGGCAACGCATTTCACGAACGCGACCGGGCTGTCGCATCCCCAGCATTATTCGACCGCGCGCGATATCGCGCGGCTTGCCGCGGCGCTGATTCGCGACTATCCGGAGTTCTATCCGCTCTATTCGCAGAAGGAATTCCGTTACAACAACATCACGCAGTCGAATCGCAACCGATTGCTGTGGACCGATCCGTATGTCGATGGCGTCAAGACCGGCCACACCGACGCAGCCGGTTGGTGCCTCGTCGCTTCGGCGAAGCGCGGCGACCGGCGGCTCGTCTCGGTGGTGCTCGGTGCGGCGTCCGATTCGTCACGCGCCGCGGAAAGCCAGAAGCTGTTGAACTGGGGTTTC
>JAICVH010000211.1 GCA_025935435.1 Burkholderiales bacterium | reverse complement strand
ATCACGTCGGCGGTGTGACGGCGCTCTGCGAACGCTACGACGTGCCGGTGTTCGGTCCGGCGCGCGAAGCGATTCCACGCCGCACGCACGCACTCGGCGACGGCGATCGCATCGAAGTTCCGGGCATCGATCTCGCGCTCGCCGTGTTCGACATTCCAGGTCACACGGCGGGCCACATCGCGTTCTATGCGACCGGCAATGATCCACTCGTGTTCTGCGGCGACACGCTGTTCGCCGCCGGCTGCGGGCGCCTGTTCGAAGGCACGCCGGAACAGATGTGGTCATCGCTTTCCAAGCTCGCGGGCCTCGCACCCGCCACGCGCGTGTATTGCGGACACGAGTACACGCTTGCGAATCTGCGCTTCGCCGAGGCGGTCGAGCCGGAGAATGCGGAGGTGCGCGCACGCACGACGCGCGAGCGAGCCCGGCGCGATCGCGGCGAGCCGACGCTGCCGTCGACGATTGCCGACGAGCTCGCGACGAATCCCTTCCTGCGCGCCGGACTGACGAGCGTCGCGTCGGCTGCGACAAAGCGTGCCGGGCGCCCGATGAACGGCACGGTCGATACGTTCGCAACGCTTCGGGAATGGAAAAACGGCTTCCAGTGAGGCGTCGATGTTCGGTGGCGCGGGTTGACGTTGTCATATTCACGGCCTACCATCGCCGGAATTTTGCGACGGCTCCTTCGACCGAACTGCGACCGAATTGCGCTATCGACATACCCTGATCGTGCCGGTGATCGTCGTGCTTGCAGCATGCGCGACTCCCGCCCCGCCACCCCCGGCTGAACCGCTGCAAGCCACTCCGGCGCCGTTGCCGACGATCGTATTTCCTCCTCCGCCGGAGAAGATCGTGATGGTCGATCCGTTCAACGGAGAGGCCGCTGACCTCGAACCGCTGCCGCCTGCGACCGGCGACCTGTGGGATCGCATCGTCAACGGGTACGCGATTCCCGACCTCGATGGACCGCTCGTCGAGAAATGGGAGAAGTGGTATGCGGAGCGGCCTGATTACGTGGCGCGGATGGTGGAGCGCAGCCGCCGTTATCTCTATCACATCGTGAGCGAAGTCGAGGCGCGCGGCATGCCGCTCGAAGTCGCGCTGCTGCCGATCGTCGAGAGCGCCTTCAATCCCACCGCGATGTCGAGCGCGCGCGCGGCGGGCATCTGGCAATTCATGCCCGCGACCGGCACGCATTACGGATTGAAGCAGACGTGGTGGTTCGATTCGCGGCGAGACGTCGTTGCGGCAACCAATTCGGCGCTCGATTACCTGCAGACGCTGAACAGCGAATTCAACGACTGGCAGCTGTCGCTTGCCGCATACAACTGGGGCGAAGGAAACGTGCGGCGCGCGATCGCACGCAACCGCGCGAAGGGCCTGCCCGCCGACTTCGAGCATCTGTCGAAGATGGCGGACGAGACCCGCAACTATGTGCCGAAGCTGCAGGCGGTGAAGAACATCGTCGCCGACCCGGCGAAGTACGGCCTCGTGATGGCAGAAGTCCCGAACGCGCCGTATTTCACCGTCGTGCGCACGACGGTTCGCATGGATGTGAAGCGCGCGGCTGAACTGGCGGAGTTGCCGCAAGACGAGTTCCTCGCGCTGAATCCTCAGCACAACCGTCCGGTCATTTCGGGCGCCGATGATTACGCGATCCTGCTACCGATCGACAAGGCCGAAATCTTCGCGGCAAAACTCGACCTCGTCGATCAGCCGCTCGTATCCTGGCAAGCGCACCGGATGAAGCCGGGCGAAACGCTGCCGCAGGTCGCGATCCGTTATGGGTTGTCGATCGAGACCTTGCGCTCGGTCAACGGCATCGGGCCGCGCCAGACGGTGCCCACCGGTTATGCGCTATTGGTGCCGATGCAGCGACCGACCGCGGAGGCCGCCGCGTCGCTCGCGAATGCCGTGTTCACGACGGTGCCGGCGGGCCGCACGTTCTTTCATACCGTGCATCGCGGTGAAACGCTGCACGCGATAGCCGCGCGTTACGGCGTGACGACGCAGGATGTCCGCCGCTGGAACCGGCTTGCGAACGACGGCGTGCGCACAGGTCAGCGGCTGCGCGTGACGAGCGATGTGCCGCCGATCAGATCGGCCGGCAAGGGCAAGCGCAGCGTGCAAGCGGCGGGTGGCAGGAACGGCAAGGGACGCCGCGATCATGCGGTCGTCAAGGCGGGTGGCGGCGGCAGCGGCCACAAGGCGCCGATGACCTCCGCCGCGGCGCGCGCGAACGCGCACTGACTCGAGCCTTTCGACGTTCGGGGGTCGGAGCTCGAACCTGCGGCATAAACAAAACGGGCGACGCGTGAGGCGCCGCCCGTTTTCGTCCGTCACACGAAGGCGACGGAAGCTTGCCGAGGAGGTTACTTCCTCTTCGCGGCTCTCTTCTTGGCGCCCTTGCGAGCACCGGTCTTGCGACCCGAAGACTTCCGTGCAGACGACCGCTTCGTCGACTTCTTCGCGGCGCGCTTCTTCGCACCGCCCTTGCGCGCGGTCTTGCGGCCCGTCGACTTTTTCGCAGCGCGCTTTTTCGCACCGCCCTTGCGCGAGGTCTTGCGGCCCGTCGACTTCTTCGCGGCGCGCTTTTTCGCTCCGCCCTTGCGCTTCGTGGACTTCTTGGCGGCCGACTTCTTCGGAGCCGCCTTGCGTTTCTTCGCCTTCTTCTTCGGCGCCGAGGCCGGAGCCGAAGGCGTCATCATCGACATCATGTCAGCCATCATCGTTGCTTCTCCTGTCTGAGTTCATGTGACTGTTATGGTCCAACACTCGCAGGTGTCGCCGGCTGGCTGGGGAAGAAGCGCTCCTTGCAATAAATTCGAGCCGACCCCTTGACAAATCCATTGGCACCTGCTGCCAGCATTGTAGCCACGTTTCACGCTTTTGCAAGATTTGAGCCGCCGATCGATCGGTGCATCACCGCACTGTTGCGAATTCGCACATCGCTTCGGATGCGCACTTTGCGCGCACGTCAGCGCGGCGCGCGCGACGGCAACCGAAGTTCGTGCGCGTACAGCTCGGCAACGGCTTCGCGACGGCGGATCAGGTGCATGGCATCGCCGTCGACGAGCACTTCGCAGGCGCGCGGACGCGCGTTGTAGTTCGAACTCATCGACATTGCATACGCGCCCGCTGCGCGAACGGCAATGAGATCGCCTTCGGCGAGGGCGAGCGGCCGTTCGAGCGCGAGGAAGTCACCGCTCTCGCAGATCGGACCAACGATGTCCCATGGCACCGCCGAGCCGGTCCGCGGCTGCACGGCGTCGATGCCATGCCACGCGTCGTAAAGCGCCGGCCGCAGCAGATCGTTCATCGCCGCATCGACGACCGCGAAATTGCGCGTCTCGCCCGGCTTCAGCACGCGCACGCGGGTCAGCAGCACGCCCGCGTCGCCGACCAGGCGCCGCCCCGGCTCGAACAACAGGCGTTCGCGGCGGCCGGCGAACAACGTGCGGACCATTGCGGCGTAATCAGCGATATCGACGGTCGCTTCGTTCCGATAGCGAATGCCAAGCCCGCCGCCCAGATCGACGTGGTCGAGTGGTATGCCGTCCGCTGCGAGGGCGTCGACGAGTGCAAGCAGGCGGCTCGCCGCTTCGCGATAGGGCGCAAGCTCGGTGATCTGCGATCCGATGTGCATGTCGATGCCGCGCACGGCGATCGACGGCAGCTGCGCCGCACGATGGTAGAGCGCGTGTGCGTCGGAGACGGCGACGCCGAACTTGCTCTCCTTGAGGCCGGTCGCGATGTACGGATGCGTCTGCGGATCGACGTCGGGATTGACGCGGAAGCTGATCGGCGCGCGTACGCCGAGCCGCGCAGCGACCGCCGCGAGATGCGTGAGCTCGCTTGCCGATTCGACGTTGAAGCACAGAATTCCCGCCACGAGCGCGGCCTCCATCTCCGCATCGCTCTTGCCGACGCCAGAGAAGACGACGTTTCGCGGATCGCCACCCGCCGCAACGACGCGCGCGAGCTCGCCGCCCGACACGATGTCGAAGCCGCTGCCGAGTTGCGCGAACAGGTCCAGGATCGCGAGCGAAGGATTCGCCTTCATCGCGTAGCAGACGAGATGCGGCATGTCGGCAAACGCGGCGTCGTACGATCGGTACGCGCCGGTCAGCAGCGCGCGCGAATACACGTAGCACGGCGTGCCGAAACGTTCGGCGAGTGCCGACAGCGGCACGTCTTCGGCGCGGAGTTCGCCGTCGACGTAGGCGAAGCCGCTCACGGCCGGCGTTCGGGTGTCGATGGTGGCGGCAGCGCTGGCGACGTCGTCGGGGGCGGCGTCGCCGGATTGTCGATGGGTGGCGGCGGTGGCGTGGCGGTCGTCTTCGGTGCCGGCCGCAACGGGCCCTTGATGCCGCAGCCGACGACGCCGATCAGCATCGTGCAGGCGAGCATCGCGGCTGCGCCTCGAACGGTGAATTGACGTAACATCCTGACGTGAACCGCTTGCGCGTGACGACCGTGCAATGTCGGCGCATCGTAGCACGCACGATGGAAGAATCCGCGTTCCTCACCGCCGCCAACGCAACGCTCGACAAGATCGGCCTTGCGCTCGACGCCGCACTCGAAACGAGCGACAAGGACGTCGACTGGAGCCTGAACGACGGCGTGCTGACGATCGAGTGCGACGACGGGAGTCGCATCATCGTCAACCGTCACCTTCCCAACCGCGAGCTGTGGGTTGCTGCCAGGAGCGGGGGGCTGCACTTCCGCGCCGACAACGGCCGCTGGCGCGATGCGCGCGGGCAGGATGAGCTCGGTGCAACGCTGACGCGCCTTTTGAAGACGCAGGCGCGCCTCAACGTGCGTATGCCGGAGCTCTCGGCGCCGTCCGACGATTGACAGCGCTTCAGGCGGCGAGCAGCGCCGTCCAGTCGTCGAGTTCGCGGCGCAGCGCGGCGTGGCCGGGCAACAGCGCTTCGACGACCGCCCAGAACCGCGCCGAGTGATTGAGCTCGACGATATGCGCGACCTCGTGTGCGACCACGTACTCGGCGAGTAGCGGCGGCAACTGCACGAGCCGCCAGTTGAGCCGAATTTCGCCCTTGGCGTTGCAGCTGCCCCACTCGCTGCGGGCATTCGACAAGCGCACCGATGGCGCGTGCGCAGCGATCCGTCGCACGTAGTCGGCGACGCGCGTGGCAACGAGCGTCCACGCCTGATCCTTCAGCCAGTCGCCAACGCTTGCGGCGACCAGGCGTTCGTCGTGGGCGTGCGGATGGCGCACCGTCAGGTGAAACAGGTCCGCGACGATCGCCGTGCTGCGCGCAGGATGCAGCGCCAGCGCGAGCTGCTCGCCGCGAAACACGATCGGCGCACCCGATTTCCATTCGCGCGGCATCACGT
>JAICVH010000337.1 GCA_025935435.1 Burkholderiales bacterium | reverse complement strand
GGCGATCGCCGTTGCGCTCGTCGCGGCGCTGACGCTCGCTGTCGCGGCGCTGCTCGATCGCAGCCTGGTGCGCGAGCCGATCAGTGTCTGGCCGACGCTCGCGCTGTGGGATCTGGCGGCGATCTCGGTCGATCGGGGCACGCTGCTGTTGCCGCCGTTCACTCATGGTGAGGGCTTGACGGTCGACGAGCTGGTTCGAACCGGCGCGTTCGATCCGACGGCCAACGTATTGCTGTTCGAGCGCTCGCAGTCGGGCCTGCGAGATGGCTACGGTTATCCCTATTCACGGGAGGAACGGCGCGCGTTGGCGCGCGCATGGTTCGACGCGGTGCGCGACCATCCGCTCGCGTACGTCCGTCACCGCCTGCGGACGTTCGCGTTGATGATCGGTCGCCATGACGGTCCCATCCACGGTGTCGTCTACTTTCGGAGCCGCATCGCGTTCGCGGACAACCCGCCGTTGCCCGCACCGCTCGCACCGCGCATCCAGGGTGCGTTTTATCGGTACGCCGGCGATCTTGCTCCCGGCTGGTCATTCGCCGCGCTGCCGTATCTCCTGTCGCTTTTCGCGGCCGGTGTGATCGGTGCGACGCGTCGCGAGCGGATCACCGGTCGCGTGGCAATCGCGATATCGGCTTCCGCGCTACTGTATGCGGTGAGCTACGTTCCACTGGCGCCCGCGGCCGACCTGCGTTATCTCACGTGGCCGATCGTTGCAGCGCCGATCGCGCTGGCGTTCGCACTGTCCCGCGTACGGTGACTCGTGCTCTTCAACAGCCACGCGTATCTGATCTATTTCCTGCCGATCGCGGCGCTCGGGTTTTTCGCGCTCGGCGCCAATCCACGCTTCGCCGTGCGCTGGCTCGTCGCGGCATCGCTTTTCTTCTACGCGTGGTGGAATCCGGTGCACCTGCCGCTGATCCTGGCGAGCATTTTCGTCAACTTCGGATTCGCCCGCCGCATCGAGCAGGGGGTGCACCGCAGGCGATGGCTCGTCGCCGGGGTGGCCGCAAACCTCGCGCTGCTCGGCGTATTCAAATACGCGGACTTCATACTGCGCTCGCTCGCACAGACCGGCCTTCTGCCGCTCGTGCAGCTCGATCTCGCGCTGCCGCTCGGCATCAGTTTCTTCACGTTCACGCAGATCGCGTTCCTCGTCGACGTCGCGCGCCGCAAGGCCGTCGAGCCCAGCGTCGACAACTATGCGCTGTTCGTGACGTTCTTCCCGCACCTGCTGGCAGGACCGATCATCCATCACAGCGAAATGATGCCGCAGTTCGCATCCGCGACGAACAAGCGCGTCGCATGGGAGAACGTCGCGGCCGGACTGTTGCTGCTGACGATCGGACTGGTGAAGAAGGTGTTCCTGGCCGACCCACTGGTTCCGCTCGTCGCGGCCGGCTTCGATCATGCGACGACGATCGGCGCGCTGCAGGCTTGGCTGTCGGCGCTCGCGTACACGCTGCAGATCTACTTCGACTTCAGCGGCTACACCGACATGGCGCTCGGTGCCGCGCTGCTGTTCAACATCCGGTTGCCGATCAATTTCGACTCGCCGTACCGTTCGCTGTCGCTGCGCGAGTTCTGGCATCGCTGGCACATGACGTTGTCGCGGTTTCTGCGCGAATACGTGTACGTGCCGCTCGGCGGCAACCGCGCCGGCGAAGCGCGCGTGCTCGCCAACCTGCTCGTGACGTTCCTCCTCGGGGGCCTGTGGCACGGCGCTGCGTGGACGTTCGTCTGCTGGGGCGCGCTGCACGGGCTCGGGTTGTGCGTCCAACGGGTGTGGACCCGGTCCGGGCAGCGCCTGCCGGCGTCGGTTGCTTGGCTTTTGACCTTCGTCTTCGTCGTCGTCACGTGGGTTTTCTTCCGGGCGCACTCGCTCGCCGACGCCTTCGCGATCGTGCGAGCGATGGCCGGACTGTCGAGTGCGGGTGGGAACGCGATCGGTGAAGGCGCGCTTTCATCGGTGTACGGCCTGTGGAACGCGCATGCGGATGCGGCGTTGTCGATGCTCGTAGGCCTTTCGATCGTGTTCGCACGCCGCAATTCGAACGTGCTCGTGCGCGAATTCTTGCCGTCGGCGTTTCTCGCCGGGGCGACAGCGTGCGCCCTGACGCTCGCCGTGCTGCAGCTCGGCCGTGTCGCCCCGTTCCTGTACTTCAACTTCTGATTCGGCGCCGGACGATGAACGAGTCGCGCGCGAAGCCATCAACGTCCACGCTTCGAGGTCGACCCAATCCGTCGGTCGATCGCAACGACGAACCACGCGCCTGGCGCCGGTGGTGCGCGGTGGTGCTTGGCACGACGAGCACCGCGCTCGGCATCGTCGCTGCCGTGAATGCGACCGTCGACCCGTTCCAGCAATATCATCTGACCACGTCGCGCCCGCCACGCTTTTACGGCCTCCATCACCGCTGGATCAATCCCGGTCTCGCGCGGAACGCGACGTACGAGACGGCGCTGATCGGTTCGTCGATCATGGAGAGCACGCGTAACGACGTGATCGCGACCGCGTGCGGCGGGCCGGCGGTGAACCTGTCGATGCCCGCGATCAGCGCCGCCGAAGTGCGGACGGTGCTCGGTACCGTGTTCGCGGCACATCGTCCGCGGCGCGTCCTGCTGGTGCTCGATTTCAATGCGTTCGCCGGTGCACCGGACGAGCGCCAGGAAAGTGCGGGGCCGCTACCCTCTTATCTTTACGATCAGAACGTGTTCGACGACTTGCCGTACCTGTTGTCGGGTACGGTCCTGCGCAAGTCGCTTTCCGCGTTGCTTGGCCGCTACGACGAGCCGTTCACCGACGACCCGAACGCGCCGTGGTACTGGGCCGACCGGAAGCGGTTCGGTCGCGACAACGTGTTGCGCGATCTCGACTTGCGCGACATCAACGCACGATTCCAGCAGCCGACGCGCACGCTCTCCGGCATGCGTGCGAGCTTTGCCCGCAACGTGTTGCCGAGCCTTCGCGCGCATCCGCAAACCACGTTCGATCTCGTGTGGCCGCCGTATTCGATCCTCGTCTGGCAGGACTTCGCTCAGCGCCGGCAGCTCGACGTCACGTTCGAGTTCAAGCGGCACGTCATTGCCGCGACCGCCGGTCTCGACAACGTGCACGTCGTAGACTTGCAGGCGCACGACGAGATCACGACCGATCTGGACCGCTACATGGACATCTATCATTTCTCGCCGGACGTCAATCGCTGGATCGTCGAGCGCGCGTGCGCGGGGGATGACCGTGTCGATGCCGCGACCGTCGACGCGTTCGAGCAGCGGTTGCGCGCGCAGATCGCCGCGTGGCGGCCGCCGATGGCGCAGGCCACGCGATGACCGGACGCTGCAGAGTCCACGACGACAGGGCAGGGAACCGACGATGAAACTCATCACCTGGAACGTGCAATGGTGCCGCGGCGTCGATCTGCGGGTCGATCCGGCGCGAATCGTTGCCGAGGCGCAACGGCTCGCCGACTTCGACGTGCTGTGCCTGCAGGAGATCGCGGACAACTACCCTGATCCTCGGCTGGGCGGCAGCGACGGCGAAGATCAGTTCGCGCGGCTCGCGACGTTGCTGCCCGAATGCACGGCGGTCCCGGGCGTTGCCGTCGATCAGCCGGCCGAGGGTCGCCGCCGCCGACGCTTCGGCAACATGATCCTGTCGCGATTGCCGGTGCTGCAGGTCTATCGTTACCTGTTGCCGTATCCGTGTGATCCGGGCGTGCCGGGAATGCCCCGCATCGCCATCGAGGCGGTCGTCGACAGCGACATCGGTCCCGTGCGTGTCATCACGACGCATCTCGAGTAGTACTCGCATCCGCAGCGGATGGCGCAGGTCGATGCG
>JAICVH010000460.1 GCA_025935435.1 Burkholderiales bacterium | reverse complement strand
TACCCGGCATAGAACAGCGCGGCAAGCACCGCATACAACGCAGCCCCCTGGAACATCGCGCCGCCGGGCCGAACGATCAACAGCATGCCGACTGCACCGGCCGCGACGAACGCAACCCGCGCCGGCGTCATCGGCTCGCCGAGAAAGAGCCGGCCCATGATCACGACGATGACCGGCGTTGCGTAGTTGAGCGCCGTTGCCTCCGCAAGCGGCAGCGAACGCAGCGCCGAGACGAACAGCAGCGACGACGCCAGCACGACGATCGCGCGCACCATCTGCAGCGGCAGGCGGCGTGTGCGCAGCATGCCGAAACCCATGCTCGGTGCGAGCCACACGATCATCGCGATCATCTGGATCGCATATCGGGCCCAGACGAGCATCGGCACCGAATAGCGTTGTGCCGTGAACCGGGTGATTGCATCGAGCAGGGTGAAACAGAAGACAGAACTGATGACGAGCAGGATCGCCGATGTCGGCACGTGGGCATGGCGCATTGCCACGATTATCGCCGAAGCGCTGCGCGTCGAGCGCTGCGGTCGGCGCAGATTGGCGATCCGTGCATAATGATCGTTTGACCGGCCGCTGACGTGCTTGCCGGCGGAGTTCAAGGAGATTCATCATGCGCATCACGCAAACGCTTCGAACGTCGACGGCCGTCGCGTGGATGGTCGCGTCGCTGGCAGTTGCCGTCGCGGCCCCGGTGGCCGCACAGAGTGCGACGCCCGTGCAGAACCGCGTCGTGATGCAGGTGAGCGACAACGACCCGGCGAAATGGAATCTCGCGCTCAACAACGCGCGCAATCTGCAGGCGGATCTCGGCGCAAACAACGTGCAGATCGAGATCGTCGCCTACGGCCCGGGTATATCGATGCTCAAGAGCGATTCGGTCGTGGGCAACCGGATTGGCGAAGCGCTTTCGAGCGGCGTCCGCATCGAAGCGTGCGAAAACACGATGCGCGGGCAGAAGCTCGCCAAGAGCGACATGCTGAACGGCATCGGCTACGTGGGCGCCGGCGTCGTCGAGATCATGCAAAAGCAGCAGCAGGGGTGGGCGTACCTGCGTCCATGATCACGGCTGTCCGTCCGACCGCGCAGCCGCGACGATGCGTGAACGCGCTTCGGTCCGGCACACAGCCATTTCGCGGGTGTAGTTCAATGGCAGAACGGCAGCTTCCCAAGCTGCATACGAGGGTTCGATTCCCTTCACCCGCTCCAACATCCTTGCCGATGGCATGAAAGACGCCTCTCTGCCCGTAACGCTGATCGCCGTGGGGCTCGGCTGGCTGCTGTGGGAATTCCGGCTGTTCCCGGATGTCGACTGGATCATTTCGCTCGGCTTCATCGCGGCGGGTGTTGGCGTCATGGCGATCGACGGCATCAACAAGAATTCGGTCGTCGTCGGACCCTTCCTGATCGCGATCGGCGCCGCATGGCTGCTGCACGATCGCTACGGCACGCACTGGCGCTACATCGTCCCGTTCATGCTGGTGCTGCTCGGCGCGCTGATGCTGATTGCACGCAGTCCGCGCGTGCGGGAACGCAGGCCACGTCCCGCGTCCGGACAATAAGTGGGGTCAGACTCGACTTTCCAGTCAATAAGTGGGGTCAGACTCGACTTTCCACTCCTGCGCGCAAAACGCGCGAAAAGTCGAGTCTGACCCCACTTATCGGCTCGCTGCGAGCGCGCGTTCGAGCGAGGGAAGGTAGCCGACGGCCTGCAGCGCCACCGCGCGCTCACGACACTTCTTCAACGCCGCAACATCCGCCGCGCCACGGCCAGCGTCCGCAAGCACGCGTCCCCGTGCCATGAGGAAATCCATCAGCGGCAGCGGCTCGTCGCGCAGGTAGTCCTCGAGTTCCGTCGCGTGACGCTGCGCTTCGTCCCACTTCCCGTGATCGAGCGCGAGATCGATCGCCGTCTGGCGAAAGCCCAGGTGGCAGTGCGATACGCAGCCGTCGGCAAGCCAGCGCTCGCCGTCCTCGAGCGCTGCGTTGCGCTCCTCCTCGGTTCGAGCGACCGCAGCCAGCCCGGCAAGCACCAACGGTCCGGCGAACCGATGACCGACTTCCTCGCTCAGCGCCCACGCCTCCTGCAGGCATCGCCGTGCTTCGTCGAATGCGCCTTCGTGCGTTCGGAGTCGCGCGAGGTTGACGAGCAGGATGGTTTCGAAGCGGCGGGCACCGATGGCCCGCGCGAGGTCGAGCCCGCGCGACAGGGCGTCGCGCGCCTCCTCGAAACGTCCTGAGAACACGAGCACCCAGCTCGCCGCTTCGTCGCACATCGTTTCCGCAAACCGGTAGCGCAATTCCCGCGCAATGCGCCGGACCCGCTCGAAACGCGCGAGCGCCGCGTCGGTCTCGCCGAGATAAATGTCGATGATCGCCACCATGCAATGGTTCGGCAGCGCGAGCCGGGTCAGCGACGCGCGCGCGCACAGATCGAGGCAGCGCAGAAAGGCAGCGTGCGCGGATCGCATTCGACCTTGCGCGTACAGCGCATCGGCGAGCCCGGACAACGCTTGGGCCTCGCATTCCGCATCGCCCGCCGCATGCGCGAGCGTCAGCGCCTGCTCGTGGTACCGACGGCATTCCGCCGCGTTGCCGACGGCGAAGTGCAGACTGCCGCGGAGATAGGCGATGCGCGCGCGCGCCTGCACACTGTCATCGCGCGCTGCATACGGATCGGCCGCGTCGAGTGCGGCAAGGCCGAGCGACACATCGCTCATCAACCGGCGGGCGAACGCGATTCCGATCCAGGCGCGCGCGCGGTCCCGATCGCCGGTTGCGTCGGCGAGCGCCTGCTCGAAGGCTGCGATGGACGCATGTCCCTGATCGAGTTCGGCATGGAGGTCGCCTGCGAGCGCGGCCAACTCGAAACGTATCGGCGCTGCCGCCTCGAGCTGTCGGCCGCGCTGGATGAGCGCGAGCGCTGCCTCGGGCCGCCTGGCGGATGCCTCCGCGCGTGCCGCTGCGAGATACGCTTCGGCAGCACGTGGATTCTCGGCGCGATCGAGATGCTCCGCATGGAGCGTCGGGTCGCGCGTTGAATACCAGCCTG
>JAICVH010000472.1 GCA_025935435.1 Burkholderiales bacterium | reverse complement strand
CGCGAATTTCGACGTCATCCTGTTGTTCGAGGACACGGTGTTTGCCAACGCGACGGCCGTCGGCAACCGGGTCGCCGAGTTTGCACAAGCCGGTCGCGCTGTCGTGCTCGGCACGTTCTATGACCAGGATCGGCTCGACGCCGTGGGCGGCACGACGACGCCGCACGGCTGGGGCGCGCTCGAGACGATCGACCCGAACACGACCGACGGCGTCGGTACCTCGTACGCCGTGCGCACGCTGGCGCCGGCGAGCATCGTTATGCATCCGTTGACGCAGGGCGTGACCGCACTTTCCGCGCTCCGCGGCAATCCCGGTCCGTACGCCGGCGGCAACCAGGCGAAGCCGGGCACGATCGTCGTCGCCACGTGGACGCAACCGAACGCGCGCGGCCAGCCGGATCCGGCCATTGCCTATCGGATCACCAGCCAGGCTTGCGTGATCCACATCGGCATCGCACCTCAGTACGGCGCAATCGCCACGTTCAACACCTTCGGGACGGACTTCGGCGGCGATTTCTATCGCGTGTGGGCGAATGCGTTCGCATTCGGTTCGCAGCACTGCGTCGTCGGCATCATCCCTGGCGATTTCGGCCAGATCGGCAAGGGCTTCGCGAACCGCGCCGAACTCGACATCTGGCGTGCGGGCTTTTCGTTCGCAATCATCCTCGACGGCAAGTTCCTGCAAACCGGCTTCGGCCCGGCGCTGAGGCTCACGACGCGCGCCGACGGCCGCATCGTCGTCGCCGGATAATCGGTGCGATTCGACGTACTCGCCCGCGCCGGCCGCGCGCGGCGCGGCCGCCTCACGCTTGCCCATGGCGTCGTTGAAACGCCGGTGTTCATGCCCGTTGGCACGTACGGCGCCGTCAAGGCGATGTCACCCGCCGACCTGAACGACGTCGGCGCGCAGATCATCCTCGGCAACACGTTTCACCTTTGGCTCAGGCCGGGGACCGACGTCATTGCCGCGCACAACGGCCTGCATCGCTTCGCCGGCTGGACGAAACCGATTCTCACGGATTCGGGCGGGTTTCAGGTGTGGAGTCTCGGCGCATTGCGCACGGTGCGCGAGGAAGGCGTTGCCTTCGCGTCGCCCGTCAACGGCGATCGGCTGCTGCTGACCCCGGAGCGATCGATGGATATCCAGCGCACGCTCGATTCCGATGTCGTGATGGTGTTCGACGAGTGCACGGGCTACCCGTCGACGCACGAAGCGACCGCCGACTCGCTCGCGCTTTCGTTGCGCTGGGCCGCGCGCTCGAAAGTTGCGCATGCGGGCAATCCGAACGCGCTCTTCGGTATCGTGCAGGGCGGCATGTTCGAAGACCTGCGCGACCGGTCGCTCGACGGGCTGACCGACATCGGCTTCGATGGTTATGCAATCGGGGGTTTGTCGGTGGGCGAGCCGAAGGACGAGATGCTGCGCGTGCTCGCGCATACGGCGCCGCGGCTGCCAGAGGACCGGCCGCGCTATCTGATGGGTGTGGGTACGCCCGAGGATCTCGTTGCCGGCGTGCTCGCGGGCGTCGACATGTTCGATTGCGTGCTGCCGACGCGCAACGCGCGGAACGGCTGGCTGTTCACGCGCTTTGGCGATATCCGCATTCGCAACGCGCGCCACCGCGCCGATGCAGCCCCGCTCGACACGACCTGCGGCTGTTACACCTGCCGCAACTTTTCACGCAGCTACCTGCATCACCTGCAGCGGATCAACGAAATGCTCGGCGCGCGGCTCGCAACGATCCACAATCTTCATTATTACCTCACGCTGATGGCCGAGCTGCGCGACGCGATCGCCTCCGGAACGCTCGACACGCGCCTCGCGCGCTTCGCGTCGGATCGACGCAGCATGCTAGAATAATCGGTTGAATTGACTCGACTTTGGGGTCAGAGCAACGAGTCGCGCAATGCCCGGCCACGTGTCGTCCCGCTGAGCGTCGCACGACTCGTTGCTCTGACCCCAAAATCCATCGCTGATCCATACCGGAGCTGATTTCCGTGCTGATTTCATCCGCTTACGCGCAGGCCACCGGCGGCGCCGCCCAGAGCGACACGCTGCTCACGTTCCTGCCGATGATCGCGATCTTCGTCGTCTTCTATTTCCTGTTGATCCGCCCGCAGCAGAAGAAACAGAAGGAAGCGCGCGCGATGCTCGACGCGCTCGAGAAGGGCAACGAGGTCGTTACCGCCGGCGGAATCCTCGGCCGCATCGTCAAGATCGACGAGCAATACGTCACCGTCGAAATCGCGCCGAATACGCAGATGGTCGTGCAGCGGGCGGCGATCTCGCAACTGCTGCCCAAGGGAACGATCAAAGCCCTCTAGGCTTCTGCCGCACATGAATCGTTACCCGCCCTGGAAATTCATCCTGATCGGCATCGCGCTCGCGTTCGGGTTGCTGTACACGCTGCCGAATTTCTTCCCTGAAGTGCCCGCGGTGCAGGTGTCGTCGTCGAAGGCGTCGGTCAAGATCGACAACGCGCTGCTCGGCTCGGTTGAGGACGCGCTGAAGAGCGGCAACATCGCGTATCGCGGCGCCGAGCTCGACGCCGTCGGAATCAAGGTGCGCTTCAGCGACACCGATACGCAGCTGAAGGCGAAGGACGTGCTGCAGGCGAAGCTCGGCGACACGTACATCGTCGCGCTGAACCTGCTGTCGTCGTCGCCGCACTGGCTCGCGCGCATCGGCGCGCTGCCGATGTATCTCGGCCTCGACCTGCGCGGTGGCGTGCACTTCCTGTTGCAGGTCGACATGAAAGGCGCGCTCGACAAGGCGGCCGATCGCTACACGACCGACATCCGTTCGCTGATGCGCGAGAAGAAGGTCATCTACTCGGGCGTTGGCCGCGAAGGATCGAACGTCGTGCTGCGCTTCAAGGACGACGCCGAGCGGACGCGCGCCCGCAACGAAATCGAAAAGGCATTCCCGGACCTGCTCGTTCGCGAGCAGGACGTCGCCGGCGGCGAATCGCGCCTCG
>JAICVH010000628.1 GCA_025935435.1 Burkholderiales bacterium | reverse complement strand
TTGCCGTAGCCGTTCTGCTCGCCGGCAACGGTGACGACGCCGTCGGCGGTCGCACGCACCGGCGTGCCCATGGGTGCGGCGAAGTCGGTGCCGCGGTGCGCGCGCATCGAATGCAGGATCGGGTGGAAACGCGCCTGCGTGAAACCCGACGTGATCCGCGAAAACTCCATCGGCGAACGCAGGAACGTCTTGCGGGAACTGCGTCCCGTTTCGTCGTAATAGCCCTCGCTGCCATCGGGTGCCTGCCACAGGAACGAATGCAGCGCGACGCCGCGATTGACGAACTCGGCGGCGAGAATGCGGCCCGTGCCGGCAGGCTCGCCGTCGACGTATCGAGTCTCGTACAGCACGATGAAGCGATCGCCGCGACGCAGGTCATGATAGAAGTCGATGTCGCCGCCGAACACGTCCGCCAGCGCGAGCGTGATCGCGTCGGGAAGGCCGGCGTCATCGGCCGCAGCGAACAGCGACGTCTGGATTTCCCCTGCGCGCATCGTCACCCGCATGTCGGCAGGCGCCGCCTCGCGCTGCGTCGTGAAGCCGGTGGCTGAACGACCAATCGAAAGCATCTCGCCGTTGCCTGCAATGAAGCGCAGCGCCGTGAGGCGGCCGTCATCGTCGGTCGCAACCTTGAGCGCACGGCCGGGACGCAACTGATAGAGCGCGCGCGCGGAGGGGTCGGTGCGGAGAAACTCCATCGCCGCGGGATCGTCGACGGCCGCGCGCGCAAGCAGGCTGCCGATCGTGTCGCCACGTTGCACGCGCTCTTCGCGCCAGTAATGATCCTGAACCGCGTCTGACGAGGCGATCGCGGGCACCGGCAATGCACGCGTCACATGACGTACGGCAACCGTATCGAGCGCAGTGTCCGGCGTGATGCCGAACGCGGCAACACCCGCGAATCCGAGCACTGCGACGGCGAGCGCTTGTCCTGCAGATAACGAGCGCACGACCGCGCGTGCGGCTGCGCGAAATGGCTGCGCTAGAATCCGGGGTTTGTGCGTGGTCAACGGATGAATTGCAATCAGCAAGCGGCTTGCGCCTCGACGAGTGCCGCGGGCGCATGGCCCGGGCGGATTGTAGCAAAGAATTTCGCGCTACCGGCAAATCCGCTGCGTGCGGGCAAGCGGTTCTACCCTCGCAGCGCGACCTCATGACGTTCGACGTCGATCACCACATCGCCACATTCCGGCGCGGCGCAGACGAGCTTCTGGTCGAAAGCGAATTACGTACCAAGCTCGCACGCGGCAAGCCACTCAATATCAAGGAAGGCTTCGATCCAACGCGCCCGGACCTGCACCTCGGCCATACGGTGCAATTCAACAAGTTACGGCAGCTGCAGGACCTCGGTCACCGCGTCGTCTTCCTGGTCGGTGACTTCACGACGCTGATCGGCGACCCCAGCGGTCGCAATGTGACGCGCCCCGCCCTGTCCGCCGAGGAAGTGGCGATCAACGCCAAGACGTACACCGACCAGGCGTTCCTGATCCTCGATCGCGCGAAGACCGAGGTCGCGTTCAATTCCAAGTGGCTTGCCGGACTCGGCGCCGACGGCATGATCAGGCTCGCCGGCAAATACACGGTCGCGCGGATGCTGGAACGCGACGACTTCGCGAAACGTTACGCCGCCGAACAGCCGATCGCAATCCACGAACTGTTGTATCCGCTCGCACAGGGATACGACTCGGTTGCGCTGAAGACCGACGTCGAGCTCGGCGGCACCGACCAGAAATTCAATCTGCTCGTCGGACGCGAACTGCAGCGGCATTACGGGCAGGAGCCGCAATGCATTTTGACGCTGCCGCTGCTCGAGGGACTCGACGGCGTCAACAAGATGTCGAAGTCGCTCGACAACTACGTCGGCATCACCGAGCCACCGGATTCGATGTTCGGGAAGCTGATGTCGATCTCGGATCCGCTGATGTGGCGCTACTACGAGTTGCTGTCGTTTCGACCGCAGGCGGACATTGCGGCATTGCGACGCAGGTGCGACGAGGGTGCAAATCCGCGCGACGCGAAGGTGGCGCTGGCACAGGAGATCGTCGCGCGCTTCCATTCGAAGCAGGCGGCCGACGATGCGCTGGCGCAGTTCGAGGCGCGCTTTCGCGACGGCGCGATGCCCGAGGAC
>JAICVH010000100.1 GCA_025935435.1 Burkholderiales bacterium | reverse complement strand
CATGCACGGGACCTTCGCGGTGGCGATCGCCTGCAGCAGTTCGCGCACGCCCGGTGCGCCGTACTGCGGTTCCTGCATCGCGAGCGCGACGAGATCATAGCGAGCGGGTTCGACACCCGCGGTACCGGATGCCGTTACCTGCCCAGGCAGCTGGCGCGAATCGATTTCCACCAGACCGTCGCGACCCTTGACCGGAAGTCGCACGCGAAAACCGTCGCGATTGATGAGATCGGCTTCGGCAGGCAGGCACACCAGCTTCACGCCGTGCCCGGCGAGCATCAGCTTCGCCGCAAGCAACGAACCATACGAAGCGCCCAGGATCAGGATTTCATGCGACATCGAAGTTCTCCGCTCGAAACCAGCGTATCAACCGGTCCCGTACCCGCGAGCGCCGCAATCGAGACGTTCGCCTTACGGTAACCGCCGCCGGCGGTTGGGTTCACGCACGCCCGGTAATCGGGATGGCCGCCCCGTTGACGGCCCGTGCCGCCGGTGACGCGAGAAACACGATCGCCTGCGCGAGATCGGCGGGCGCCACCCAGGCGCTGGCGTCCGCATCCGGCATCTCGGCGCGATTCTGCGGCGTGTCCAGCGTGGACGGCAGCACGCAATTGACGCGGATGTTGCGCCCGCCGAGTTCGGCAGCCATCGCCTCGGTAAGGCGCACGACCACCGCCTTGGATGCGCAGTACGCGCCCATGTTCCCGATGCCTTTCTGCGCCGCCATCGCCGCAACGTTGATGATCGACCCGCGGCCCGCCGCGAGCATCGCTGGCACCACGACGCGCACCATGTTGACGACGCTGCGCACGTTGACATCGTAAAGGGCGTCGAACATCGCATCGGGCGTCTCGTGGACCGGGAACCCCATCCGGAAACCGCCGGCAACATTGCAGAGTGCGTCAACACGTCCAAAACGCGCGAGCGCCTCGGCGACGACCGCGCCTGCGTCGTCTTGCCGGGTCAGATCCGCTGCAGCGTACCGCTGCCGCTCATTCTGGGGTCCAAACTGGCTCGCAAGGGCGTCGACGCGGCGCGCGACGAGCACGACGTTCGCATCGCGGTCGCGAAAAGCGCGTGCGACCGCGCCTCCGAGGTTCCCGGCCGCGCCGGTGACGATGACGGTGTGGCCCGCGACATCCATGGCGCATCCTCCTCCGGTGCCCTTAATTTTGCTATCGTTTCGTTCTTTTCGACGGCCCGCCGAACTCGCGACCTTACCGCCACGATCATGAATGCGCCTCCCGCCCCTCGTCGCAGCAATGCGCTCGGCGTTCATTCGCTCGACCACTTCGTCTTCAGCGTTCCCGACATCGGTGACGCGGAACGGTTCTACCAGGCATTCGGCCTCGATGTGCGCCGCGACGGCGACCGGCTCGACCTGCGCACCGCCGGCAACCCGCACCGCTGGGCCACCGTGATCGGCAACGGCGCACCCAAACGCCTGCAGTACGTGTGCTTCAGTGCGTACGAGGACGACTACGACGCCCTCGCGCGCCGCGTCACCGATCGCGGCGCCTGCGAACCCCACCACCTTTCCGATGGCCGTGGCACATGGGTGCGCGACCCGGACGGGACTTCCGTGCAGATCATCGCGGGCCCCAAGGTTTCGTCGTCGGGCAAAGTGTCGACCACGCCGGCCGCAGTCGTGCCCGGCAAAGGCGCGGCGCCGAACCGCAGCACCGCTCAGCCCGTACGGCCAAGGCGCCTGTCGCACGTGCTCTTGTTTACGCCGAATGTCGCCCGCCAGGTCGCGTTCTACGGTGAAACGCTCGGGCTGCGCCTGTCCGATCAGTCGGGTGACATCATCGCCTTCATGCACGGCCCGCATGCGAGCGACCATCACATGCTCGCGTTCGCGAAGTCCGACGCCCGCGGGCTGCATCATTCGAGTTGGGACGTCGCAAGCTTCGACGACGTCGGATTCGGCGCGGAGCTGATGAAGTCACGCGGCTACGCCAAAGGCTGGGGCGTCGGCCGGCATGTCCTCGGCTCGAACTATTTTTATTACGTCCAGGATCCGTGGGGAAGCTGGGCCGAGTATTCGTACGACATCGACTTCGTGCCGCACGATGTCGACTGGCACGCCGGAGACCATCCCCCGGAGGACTCTTTCTATATCTGGGGCCCCATGGTCCCCGACGATTTCGTCGTCAATCGCGAGCAGGCGGCAAACGCCTGAACCAGGAGCTTCGCATGGCCCACGACCGCCGCAGGATGTTAGGTATCGCCCTTGCAGGCTGTATCGCGCTCGCTGCAATGCCGGGCGCCTTCGCGCAGGGCACGCAACCGCCGATCCGCATCGGCAGCACGCTTGCGTTGACCGGACCGCTCGCGGCGACGAGCCTCGTGCACAAGGTCGTCGGCGAGATCTACGTCGAGCAGTTGAACAAGCGCGGCGGCCTGCTCGGACGACAGGTCGAATGGATCGTGAAGGACGACCAGTCCAAACCCGATCTCGCGCGCACGCTCTACGAGCAGCTGATCACGTCCGACAAGGTCGATCTGCTGATGGGTCCTTACGCGACCGGCGCGATCCTTTCGGCGATGGGGGTTGCGCAGCGCTTCAACAAGGTGCTCGTCCACCATACGTTCGGCATTCCGTCGATGGCCAAGTACGAGATGCAGTTTCCGGCGTGGTCGCTCGGCGCGGAGCCGGCGACGACGGTTCCCACCACGGTCTTCAACGCGCTCGCTGCTTCGCCAAAACCGCCGAAGACGATTGCCGTCGTCACGAGCAAGTTTCCCTCCGTGCACTTCATGTCGCTTGGCGCGCGTGATGTCGCCAAAAGACACGGCTTGAACGAAGTGCTGTTCCTCGAGTGGGACTTCGGCAACCTCGACTACGGTCCCATTGCGGCGCGGATCAAGGACGCCAAGCCGGACTTCCTGTGGGTCGGCGCGATCGGCCTCGAGGGCAATCAATTGCTGGACGCGCTGAACAAGATCGACTACTCGCCGCAGGAGCACTTCTACATGTACCCGGCACCCGGCCCGATGTCGAAATCGCCGCTCGCGAAGAACGCGTTGTCGATGACGGTGTTCGAGGAGCATCCGCCGTATACGAGCGCGCCGGGTGCCGCCGAATTCATCAATCTGTATCACGAGCGCGCCGCCAAGGCCGGCATCCCCGACACCAGCGTCGAAGTGCAGGCCGCCGCGTCCTACACGGCGTGGCAGATCCTCGAGGCGGGCGTCAAGGGAGCGGGAAGCCTCGACGACAAGGCGATCGCCGCGTACCTGAAGAAGAATCGCATCGACACGATCCAGGGCAAGCTCCGCTTCGACGGCCCGAGCAACTACGGCGATGACCTGATGCGCGTCAAGCAGGTGCAGAACGGCCGCTGGGTCACCGTGTATCCGAAGGAGTACGCCGCACCGGGCGCGAGCCTGCAGGTGCAGTAAGCGGCGGGTCGAAGCCCGTGACGTTGCCGAGCGCAACGCTGCTTGCGCAGTCGGCGCTGTCGGGCGTGTTCATCGGCAGTCTCTACGGTCTGCTCGGCCTCGGGCTCGGGCTGTCGTGGGGACTGCTGCACGTCATCAACCTCGCGCACTTCGCATTCGCATTCCTCGCCGCTTACGTGTGCTATCAGCTCGCGAGCGTCGGCGGAATGGACCCGCTCGTCACGCTCGCGCTGATCGTGCCGTTGTTCTTTGCGCTCGGCGTCGCCGTGCAGTGGCTGCTCGCGCGCTTCTCGGTTTCGCCACTCAATTCGCTGCTCGCCACCTTCGGCTTGACCGCGATCATCGAGGCAGGCATCCAGGGGTACTGGACTGCCGATTTCCGAAAGCTCGAATCGGCGTACGCCGGCGAGAAGTTCCGCATCGGCGCGCTGTACGTGCCGTTGCCTGAACTGTTGACGCTGATCTTTGCGTTGACGCTGACGTTCGCCGTGTTCGCTGCGATGCGCTACACGCGGCTCGGTCGAGCGCTGCGTGCGCTCGCCGAGGACGCGCCGATCGCCTCGGCATTCGGCGTCGACGCGAAATTGCATGCGTTGCTGCTGTCGGGTGTGTGCGGCGCGCTCGCCGGCATCGCAGGCGTATGTCTCGCCCTTTCGTTCACGTTGACACCGTCGCAGATCTACGCATGGGTCGGCGTCGTATTCGCCGCGGTGATGCTCGGTGGGCTCGGTTCGGCGATCGGGCCCCTCGTCGCCGGCGTCGTGATCGGCGTCAGTGAAGCAGTGACGATGGCGTTTGCGTCGCCGTCCTGGGCGCCCATCGTATCGTTCACGCTGCTGATCCTGTTGTTGCTGTTGCGACCGGAACGATCCTGAGCGTCGACCGGACGCTCGTGGCGATTGTCGCTGCGGCGATGGCGTTGGCCGTCATCCCGTTCCTGCACCTGCCGGCGTTCTACGAATCGTTTCTGTACCTCGTGTTCCACTGGATCGTGCTCGCCACGTCGTGGAACATTCTCTCCGGTTACTCGGGCTACTTCTCGTTTGGCCATGGTGCGTTCTACGGCATCGGCGTGTACGCGACCGCCGTGCTCGCGGGCAAGTTCGACGTGCCTTTCCTGTGGACGCTGCCCGTCGCGGGCGCAGTCGCCGCGCTCCTCGGCATCGGCCTCGGCGCGGTCGTATTCCGCGTGCGCAGCGTGCGCGGTGAGCTCTTCGCACTGCTGACGCTGGCGGTGACGTTCGTGCTGGCAACGATCGTGCTCAACACGCCCATCGACGGCGGCCCCGGCATTTATCTGTCGGGCGTCGCGGTACCGGCGCTCGCGCCGACGCCGTCCGGCGCGTTCTACATGCTGGCGCTGGGGCTTGCCGTCGTGACGCTCGTGGCCGCACGCGTCATCGCGCGCAGCAAGCTCGGTACCGGCCTGTTCGCCATCCACGACGACGAAGACGCCGCGGAGGTGATGGGCGTGCCGACGTATCGCTACAAGCTCGCCGCGTTCGGTATATCGTGCGCGCTCGCGGGCGTCGCGGGCGGTGTGCACGCGTTGTTCGTCTCGTACGTCACGGCCAACAGCACGTTCAACATCACGGTGCCGCTCACCGTCGTGCTGATGAGCGTGCTCGGAGGCACGCGGCACTGGGCGGGTCCCGCCCTCGGCGCCACCGCGATCACGTTGCTGCTCTATGCATCGACGGCCGCCGACCAGGCCGTCATCGGCAAGGCCGTGATCGGCGCGATTCTCGTTGTCGCCGTACTGTTTATGCCGGACGGAATCCTCGGTCGCAGACGAACGCGCGGGCTCCCACGCATACGAACTGCCAGCGTCGACATGGCCTCCGCCGATCGCGCAGTCGTTCGCGACGGCGAGCCGACGCCGGCGAAAAACGGCCGGCAAGTACTGCTGGCCGTGCGTGGCCTGCAAAAGTCGTTCAAGGGCGTGCGTGCGCTCGACGGTGTCGATCTCGACGTGCGCGAAGGCGAGGTTCTCGGCGTGCTCGGGCCGAACGGATCGGGCAAGTCGACGCTGATCAACGTCGTCAGCGGCCACTATCGCGCGGCCGGCGGCAGTGTTCAATTCGCAGGCCGTGAGCTGACGCGCCTGCCAGGGCACCGCATCGCCCGCGCGGGCATCGCGCGCACGTATCAGATTCCACGCCCTTTCGCCCACCTGACCGTCCGCGACAACGTCGCGCTGACAGCGATGTTCGGTGGCGCTGCGCTCGATCGATCACAGGCCGAAGCAACGGCGGCGCACTGGCTGCGATTTACGCACCTCGATGCTCGCGCCGACGCGCTGCCCGGCGACCTGAATCTGCACCAGACGAAGTTCCTCGAACTCGCGCGCGCATTGGCAGCGAACCCGCGGCTGGTGTTGCTCGATGAAGTGCTGTCCGGCTTGACGCCTGCAGAAATCGACGAGGCGGTCGAACTGATTCGCCGCATCCGCGATCACGGCACGACGATCGTCCTGGTCGAACACGTCATTCGAATCGTCACCGCGCTCTCCGATCGGATCGTCGTGCTCGACCAAGGTCGCGTGCTCGCCGAAGGTCATGCAGCCGACGTCATGGCGCGCCCTGACGTCGCGGTCGCGTACCTCGGGGTCGTGCATGCTTGATGTGCGAAACCTGCGCGTCGATTACGGTGCCGCACCTGCGCTGTGGGATGTGTCGCTCACGATCGCCGCCGGCGAACTGGTTTGTGTCGTCGGACCGAATGGCGCCGGCAAGACAACGTTGATCAATGCGATCGCAGGACTGCATCGCGCGAACCGCGGGACGATCGCGATGGACGGCCGCGACATGACGGCGCTTCCGCCGCACCGATTCTGCGATGCGGGCGTCGCTCTGGTGCCCGAGGGTCGCCGGCTGTTCACGCGTATGAGCGTACGCGACAACCTGGACATCGGCTGCCACCGTACCGCTGCGCGCTCGGCGCGCGACGCGTCGCTCGAACGGGTGTGCGCGCTGTTCCCTGCAGTCCGCGAAAAACTCGATGCACCGGCCGGCGCCTTGTCGGGCGGTCAGCAGCAGATGGTTGCGATCGGTCGCGCGCTGATGGCGCGACCGCGGCTGCTGCTGCTGGACGAGCCGTCGCTTGGCCTGTCGCCGATCATGGTGCAGACGATGTTCGGCGCGATCCGCGACGTCAACGTCGCCGGCACGGCGGTGCTGCTCGTCGAACAGAACGTCGTCATGGCGCTCGAGCATGCGCGGCGCGCGTACCTGCTCGAGGAAGGCCGCATCGTCGCTGACGGCCCGCCCGCGGCAGTGTTCGCGCATCCGGATCTGCGCCGGGCGTACCTGGGCCTTGCGGGACCCTTGATCGGGAACGCGGGCGGTCGACCTGCCGAGGGCTAATTTGGACTTCCAAGGCCGAAAGGGCGCGTCCGACGCTAGAGTCGGTCCGGATAGTCGGTGATGATGCCGTCGACGCCGAGGTCGATCAGTCGCCTCATCTCGGCCGGATCGTTGACCGTCCACGGCAGCACTTTCAGCCCCAGCGCGTGCGCCTCGACGACGAGTGCGGGCGTGAGGTTGCGCCAGAACATCGACCACGTCGCGCATCCCGTTGCCTGCACGAGTTTCGGCACCGATCCTCCGTAATCGGCGACGCTGCGCCCCGCGTGCCATGGCGAGCGACCGTCTGCGCGCGCGGCCATCGTGTTCATGTTGGACGACTCGATCGTCAGGCACGACGTCTCGATCCGCGGTTCGAGCCGCTTCGCTTCGACGAGCGCGCGCCAGTCGAAGGACTGGATCGTCACGCGATCGACCAGGTTCGCCCGCCGGACCGCCTCGATGATCGGCCGCACGAACGTCGTGACATCGGCGGTCTTGCCGGCATCGTCCGGCGTCACCTTGGTTTCGAGATTGACGCGCACCGGCCTGTCTGCATGCGCGACGAGCGCAAGCAGCGCATCGAGCGTCGGAAAACGCTCGCCATCGACCGGCTGCTGCAACGGGAAGTCCTTCGCATAGCGGCTCGCCGGATCGAGCCGTCCGATGTCGTATTGAGCCAGTTCCTGCAAGGTGAGCGCGCGGATCGCGGGCCCGGGTGCGGTCAGCCAACGACCCGACGCGTCGCGCACCAGAGCGGGATTCAGCGCAGCGTCGTGGCTCAACACCGGTACGCCGTCGCGGGTGACGGCGACGTCGGTCTCGATCGTCGTCACGCCGATGCGAAGCGCAACACGAAACGCCGCCAGCGTGTTCTCCGGTGCGAGGCCGCGCGCGCCGCGATG
>JAICVH010000300.1 GCA_025935435.1 Burkholderiales bacterium | reverse complement strand
TTCATCGTCGTCGCCTGCGGACGTGTCGCACGGGCGCAATCGCGGATCGAAGGCGATCCGCCGCCGCACCAGGAAAGCACGCATGAGGATCGCGTGCGCTTCCTCGCCTTCTCAACGCTGCTGCTCGCGGGGCTCAGCTTCGTCGCCATCGTATTCACGGCGCTGCCCGCGTTCATGTTCGCGGACTGCACATGAGCGTGCGGATCACGCCGCGACGGGTCGTCGTCACCGCGCTCGCGCTCATGGCAGCCGGCATCGCCATCGCCTGGTCGGGCATCATCAACATCGGCGCATCGACCGGGCATTGGGCGATCACCGACTGGTTCCTGCACTGGTCGATGCGCAACACGGTGCGGACGTACGCGTATCTCACGGTCGACGCGCCTGCCATCGATGACGACGGGCTCGTCGCCGCGGCCGGTCATTTCGCGGCGACGTGTGCGGCCTGCCATGGCGCGCCGGGCGAGCGTGCGTCGCCGGTGATGCAAGCGTCGACGCCGAACGCTCCCGACCTCGCGCTCACCGCGGATACGTGGAAGGACCGCGAACTGTTCTGGATCATCAAGCATGGCATCAAGTTCACGCCGATGCCTGCATGGCCAGCGCTCGATCGCGACGACGAAGTGCGGCGGATGGCTGCGTTCGTGCGACGGTTGCCGACGATGACGCCGGAACGCTATCGCGCACTCGCGTACGGACCGGGGCGGATCGCGGGCGGCGAGCCGCAGCGACTTGACGACGCGCTCCCCGATTGCGAGCGCTGCCATGCCGACGATGGACGTGGACAGGCCGACATCCCGGTGCTCGCGGGCCAGAAGCCCGCGTATCTGTTCGCAGCGCTGGTTGCCTTCGCGTCGCGGGAGCGATCGAGCGGCGTGATGAACGCGGCGGCGGCACGCATGGATCCTGCGGCGATGCGCGCGCTCGCCGACCATTACGCGGGCTTGCCGGGGCTCACTGAATCGACGATGCCCGCCAGCGATGTCGAAACGACCGGAAGTTCCTCGTCGGCCGAACGCATCATGGCGAAGGGATTGCCTGCGATCGATCTGCCCGCGTGCTCGAAGTGCCATGCCACCGGCAAGCGCCCGGATTATCCGCGGTTATCGGGACAGAAGCCGGAGTACCTTGCCGCACGCCTTCGCCGCTGGCACGGTGATCCCGGCGTGGTCGACGCGCGCAAGGACCCGGACACGATGCCGATGATCGCGCGGCGCATTCCCGAACACATGATCGAGCCGCTGGCGCGCCGGCTGGCGCAGCGCTGATTGCTATGCCATCGCTTCGATGAATCGGCGATAGCGATGCGCGAACCAGGACCTGTTATCCGGCCGTGATGACTCACGGCGCACGACATTAATCGTGCGCTCGGCCTCCGCAGCTTCAACGTGCAACGGGACGATCGCTCACCACGTCACCCGGGACCGCCAGAATGCCCGTGTCGAGCGCTGGCGCCGGTGGCAGCCCGGTGACGTCGAGAATCTCCTCCTCGTTCAGCGTTTCGCGCGCGAGCAAGGCTTCGGCAAGGGCATCGAGCGCCTTCCGGTGTTCGGTCAAGAGCCGCTTCGCCTCGTCGTGGCTCTCCCCGATGATGCGGCGCACCTCCGCGTCGACGGTTTCGGCCGTTTCCTCGCTGAACGGCTTCGCGCCGCCGTAGCCTTCGGGTCCGCTCAAATACGGATTTTCGCGCGGCGCGAGTTGCACCATGCCGATGCGATCGCTCATGCCCCAGCGCGTGACCATGCGGCGCGCGAGGGCGGTTGCCTGCTCGATGTCGCTTTCAGCGCCGGTCGTGCGTGTTCCGTAGACGATCTCCTCGGCGGCGCGGCCGCCGAGCATGCCGACGATCCGCGCGCGAAGGTAGGACTCCGGATAGTTGTAGCGATCGCTGTCGGGACGCTGGTACGTGACGCCAAGCGCCTGCCCACGCGGCACGATCGTCACGCGGTGCACGGGATCGGCGCCCGCGACGACGAGTCCGAGAATCGCATGGCCGCCTTCGTGGTACGCGATGCGCTCGCGGTCGGCGCGCGTCAGCAGGATCGGACGCGCCGGTCCGAGCACGATCTTCTCGAGTGCATCGAGAAAGTCGGCCTGCCGCACGTTGTCCTGTGAACGCCTTGCGGCGAGCAACGCCGCTTCGTTGACGAGATTGCGCAACTCGGCGCCCGAGAACCCGGGCGTCGCCGCCGCGAGTTCGGAAAGGTTTGCGTCGCCGGCGAGTGGAACGTTCCGCGTGTGCACTTTCAAAATCGCCTCGCGTCCCGCCTTGTCCGGCAGATTCACGATGACGCGTCGATCGAAGCGCCCCGGTCGCATCAGCGCGCGATCGAGTACATCGGGCTGGTTCGTCGCGGCCAGCACGATGATGCCCTCCCGGCTCGAGAAACCGTCCATTTCGGTCAGGATCTGGTTCAGCGTCTGCTCCTGCTCCGATGAACCACCGATCGACATCGGGCCGCGCGCACGGCCGATCGCATCGAGTTCGTCGATGAAGATGATCGCCGGCGCGTTGTCGCGCGCCTGCTTGAACAGATCGCGCACGCGGGCAGCGCCGACACCGACGATCATCTCGACGAATTCGGCGGCGCTCATCGAAAAAAAGGGCACGCCCGCTTCGCCGGCAACCGCTTTCGCCAGCAATGTCTTTCCCGTCCCCGGCGCGCCTACCAGCAACACGCCTTTCGGCGCGGTGCCGCCAAGGCGCGTGTACTTCGGCGGGTCGCGCAGAAAATCGACGATCTCGACGAGTTCGTTCTTCGCCTCGTCGATGCCGGCAACGTCGTCGAACGTGATCTTCGTATCGCTTTGCTGATCGAATCGGCGCGCCTTGCTCTTGCCGATTCCCATCAGTCCGCCACCGAGCCCGCCGCCCTGTTGCGCGCGGCGAAACAGCCAGACGTAGAAGCCGATCAGCAGTAATGCGGGGCCAAAGCCAAACAGCAGCGTCGCGAGCGGGCTGCCGCCCTCCTCGATCGGCTCGGCACTGATCTCGACGCCGTTCTCGATCAGCAATTGTTCGAGTCCCGGGCCCGCAAACGTCGGCACCGTCGACGTGAAGTTGCTCGACGTTCGCGATGGCGGCCGGCGCAGCACGCGCGGCTCGCTCGTCTTGGGCGACGTTGCGGACGCGGCGCCCTGCTCGTTCGCTGGCGGATACGTGAGCGGCGCCTTCAAGCGTCCGGTGAGCGTTTCGCCGCGGCTGAAGATCGCAGCGACGTTGCCCTTGCTCACCTGTTCCTTGAATACCGTGTAGGGAAGCAACAGCGGCGCTTCGGCGCCCGGCACGAGGTAGCGCGCGAGCACGAAGTTCAGCAACAGCGCGACGGCAAACCAGATCCATGCGCGTCCCGGCGGCATCCTTGCCGGGGTTCCACCGGGACCGCCGGCTGCGTTGCGATCCAAGGGCATGCGTCCGCTCGGCGTTGCGGTGTTCTTGCGGACGACAGGCTGCGGCACCGGCATCACTCCCGCGCGGGGTAGGCGTTGATCACGGTGCTGCTCGCTTCACGCTCACGTGCGATCCTCGTTGCGACACGTCATTCCCCGGGCAGATCGAACACCAGCACTTCGGCGTTGCTGCCACGCGCGATCACGAAGTCGCCGCCGTCGCTCTTGAGCGCGTCGCCGGCCGTCAGCTCGTGACCATTGACGGTGACGCTCCCACGCGCGATGTGCACGTAACCTCTGCGGGGGCGTTGGAGCGCATGGCGCGCCGTTTCGGCGCCATCGAAGAGCCCGGCGAACACGCGCGCGTCCTGGTGAATCGAAACCGATCCGTCGCGCCCGTCGGGTGAGGCGATGAGACGGAGCCGCCCGCGCTTCTCGTCGTCGCCGAAATGCTTCTGTTCGTAGGTCGGCGGGATACCCCGTACATTCGGTTCGATCCAGATCTGCAGGAAATGCGTGACGCCTTCGCGCTCGTGGTTGAACTCGCTATGCATCAGGCCGCTGCCGGCGGACAGGCGCTGCACGTCGCCGGGACGGATCGTCGAGCCGTTTCCCATCGAGTCCTGGTGACCGAGCGCACCCTCGAGGACGTAGCTGATGATCTCCATGTCGCGGTGGCCGTGCGTGCCGAAGCCGCGACCCGGCTGCACGCGGTCTTCGTTGATGACGCGCAGCACG
>JAICVH010000715.1 GCA_025935435.1 Burkholderiales bacterium | reverse complement strand
GGTCCCATCAGCGCGACGAAGTCCCCGGCGTTGACGTCGAGGTCGATGCCGACAAGGACCGGGATGATCTGGTCGCCGCGCACGTAGTACTTCGAGAGGTCGCGGATCGACACGAGCGGCTCGGCATCGGTGGGCATCGGCGCGACATGCACGTGACCCTTCGTTCCGGAGTCGGCCGGCGTTGGCGTTTCGCCCGTCAAGCGCTCACCTTCACTTGCTGGCCGTTTTGACGAGCGCGCCGTTCGCGAGTGACGCCGGCGGCTTGGCGACGACCTTGTCGCCCGATTTGAGCTCGCCGCTGATCGCCGTGACGTCGCCGATCTTCACACCCGGCGTGACCGGAACCGCCACCGCGTGCGTGTCGCGGACGGCGAAGACGACGCTGCGACCGTCGCGTTGGACGATCGCATCGGCATTGACGGCGATAAGCGGTTTCTGTTGCGCCGGCGTCACCTCCTGCGAAAGAAAGCTCACCTTGGCGCTCATCTCGGGCAGCACGCGTGCGTCGATCTCGTCGAAGCTCACCTTCGTCATCACCGTGGCCTTGGCCCGATCGACGGTCGGCACCATTCTGCTGATGTGGCCCCGGAAGCGCGTCTCCGGCAACGCGTCGAGCACGATCTCCGCCGGTTGCCCGACGTGCACCTTGGCGAGGCTCGATTCCGATACGTCGGCCTCGACTTCGAGCGTGCTCATGTCGGCCATCGTGACGACCGCGCCCTTCGATTCGCTCGCACTCGAGAACGGCGTCACCAGATCGCCGACGTTGGCGCTTTTCGACAGGATGACGCCGTCGAACGGCGCGCGGATCTGCGTGTAGTCGACCGACACCTGCGCATTGCGTGCGTTGGCCAGCGCTGCGTTGAGGTTCGCCTGCGCGCTCGCGACGCCCGCCTGCGCGCGATCCACGCGTGCCTTCGCCGTGTCGAGTGCCGAGCGGGAAATGAAGTTCTTCTCGACGAGCTCCTGATTCCGCTTGAATTCGACCTGCGCGTTCCGGTGCTCGACCTCCGCCTGCTGCACGTTCGCCCGCGCAGCTCGCACGGCGGCTTCGGCACTTTGTGCCTGCGCGGTCACGTCGCGCGCATCGATGCGCGCGATGATCTCGCCCTCCTTGACGCGCGAGCCTTCGGCGACGCCGAGCCATTCAAGCCGTCCGGTCGCCTTCGACGAGATCGCCGCCTTGCGCTGTGCGACGACGTAGCCGGTTGCGTTCAGCACGACGTATTGCTGCGACGGATACGTGGTGACGACGGGCGTCGTCTGCACCGCCTGCGCGCGAGGCTGCATCGCATACCAGCCGCCCGCGGCAAGGACGACGAGCGCCAGCACCGCGAGCACGATCCAGCGCCGCCGGCGTCGGCGGCGAATCGGCGCGACGCCGCGGTCGATGCGAAGCTTGGATAGATCGGGTGCCGGAGCGGTCAATGGACGCCCAAAATGAAGCGCCGGCCACGTCGGCCGGCTTGGTGTCCGATTCTACCGGAGTGGATCACTCACGCCGGACGCCGCCGGCGTGAATGCAGTCACTCTCGATCAGTGCCGTTCTACGCGTGGCAACGGTTCGATCGCGGAAGGCGCGACAGTCGCCGGCTTGACGACGACGCGACCGGTCGAACGCCAGAGGAAGAACCACAGCAGCGTCCAGTACGCGACGAGTGCGAGGAGCGGCAACAACGCTGGCCGCGCGCGGTATCCGGTGAACGACGAGAT
>JAICVH010000153.1 GCA_025935435.1 Burkholderiales bacterium | reverse complement strand
GCCGCGTCGCTGGTCATCATCGGCGATCTCCCCGAGCAGTTCAGCCCGGCACTTCATTATTCGGTGACGTGCGCCGAAGACGTTCCGCGCGTCACGCGCGACGAGCGCATCAATGGCGTCGACGACGAGCGCGTGCGGGCGCTAGCGCGTCGCACGCTCGCGGTCTGCGATCAGTGGCCGAAGGGGAGCTTCCCCAACGACTTCGTGCAGCCGGTGACGAGCAGTGTGCCGACGCTGCTGCTGTCGGGCGGCCTGGATCCGGTAACTCCGCCGGCGTATGCCACCGAAGTGGCGAAGCAGTTGTCGAACAGCCGGCATATCGTCGCAAAGGGTTTTGGTCATATCGTCTCGCCGCACGCCTGCACGCCGCGTCTGATCGGCGCGTTCATCGACGAGGCGGGATTCACGCGGCTGCCACAGAGCTGCGTCGATTTTCTCGAACGCTCACAGCGGCCGCCGTCGTGGCCCGACCGCCTTGCACCGCAGACATGATCATCGTCGACGGCGTGCAAAAGGCGTTTGGCAAGGCGCGCGAGATCCAGGCGGTTCGTGAGGTCACGTTCGAAGCAAACGACGGCGAGATCACCGGCCTGCTCGGCCCGAACGGCGCGGGCAAGACGACGATGCTGCGCATCATCGCGACGCTGGTGCTGCCCGACGCCGGGCACGTCGAGGTCGGCGGTGTCGACGTCGTACGCGACCGTTACGCGGTGCGCACGCGAATCGGTGTCCTCTCCGATGCGCGCGGACTGTATCCGCGGCTCACGGCGCGCGAAAACGTCCGCTACTTCGGCGAGCTGCATGGCCTGTCGGGTCGCGCACTCGAAGCGCGGATCGATACGCTGTTCGCGACGCTCGGCCTGACCGCGCTCGCCGATCGCCGCACCGCCGGGTTCTCACAGGGCGAGAAGATGAAGGTCGCGATCGGCCGGGCGCTCGTCCACGATCCCGACACGATCCTTCTCGACGAGCCGACCAACGGCCTCGACATCATGAGCGTGCGTACGCTGCGCGACGAGCTGCGGCGACTGCGCGGCGAAGGCAAATGCCTGTTGTTCTCCTCGCACGTCATGCAGGAAGTCGCCGCGCTCTGCGATCGCATCGTCGTGCTCGCGCACGGTCGGGTCGTTGCCTCCGGTACCGCGGACGAGATCGTCGCGCGCGCGGGCACGCGCGGCCTCGAGGACGCATTCGTCGCGCTGATCGGTTCCGACGAAGGCCTCGCGGCGTAACCGATGGTGGTCACCGGCACGTCGGCGTTCGTCGCACGGACGCTCGCCATCCTGCGCAAGGAGGTCGTCGACAACCTGCGCGACCGGCGCACCGGCGTCGTTACCCTGCTGTCGGCCATGCTCGCCGGGCCGATCTTCCTGGTGCTGATCTTCAACCTGATCGCGAGCCAGGCCGAGCGTGCCCGCGACCTGAAGCTCCCCATCGTCGGCGCCGAATACGCACCCGCGGTCATCGCATTCCTCGAGCGCCAGCAGGTGACGGTGTCGAAGGCGCCAGGCGACTACGATGCCCAGATTCGCCGCGGTGACCTCGATGTCGTACTCGTCATCGACGACAACTTCGCCGCCGATGTCGCTCAAGGCAAACCGGGCGTCGTCCGCCTCGTGTTCGACCGCTCCCGCGATCGCGCGCGCGCGTCGATCGATCAGGCGGAAACGCTGCTTCGCGGTTACAACCGGCTGTGGGGTGAGCAGCGGCTGATGCTGCGCGGTGTCACGTCGAGCGTGGCGAATCCGTTACGAATCGAAAACGCCGACCTCGCAACACCACAGCAATCGGGTGCGATCGTGCTGTTCCTGGTCGCGTATTACGGCCTGTTCGCATCGGTGATGGGTGGCATGGCCGTCGCACTCGACACGACGGCAGGCGAGCGAGAACGACAATCGCTCGAGCCGCTGCTGATGACACCGGCGCGGCCGGGAGAGATCGTCATCGGCAAGTGGCTCGCCGTCTGCGCGTTCGACGCGCTCGTCGTCGGGCTGACGCTCGCCGGGTTCTATCTGACGCTGAAATTCGCACCGCTGCCGCCGGTCGGTGTGCCGTTCCTGTTCGGCATGCGCGAGTTCGGACGCTTTGCCCTCGTGCTGTTGCCGATGGTGCTGCTGTTGCCGGCAATCCTGCTTTACGTCGGCAGTCGCGCGCGCGCCTACAAGGAAGCGCAGGCAAACGTCTCCATCCTGCTGTTCGTCGTCTCGCTGATCCCGATGGTGCAACTGTTTCTGCAGCGGCGGGAGCCCGACTGGATCATGTTCGTTCCCGTGTCCGCGCAGTATTCGCTGCTGAATACGTCGCTCCGCGGCGAGGCGCCCGCGCTGGCGCAGCTCGCGCTGTCGTGGCTCAGTCCGATGCTGCTGATCGTCTTGGCGCTCGTCGCCGTGTCGCGAAGGCTCGGGCGCGAGTCGATCCTCAGCAGCAAATAGCAGCGGCGCATAGTCGGTGGTCACGCGCGTGGGAAAATCGCGGGTGCCCAACGACGATCGACGTCCTGAGCGCGCGCCCGACGCCCGCGCTACGGAAATGATGAATACGCGCGAAGTCGCTGCGTATTTGCGGCTCAAGGAACGGCGCGTCTACGATCTCGTTCGCCAGCGCGCCATCCCGTTTGTGCGCGCAACCGGAAAGCTGCTGTTTCCACGGACGCAGATCGATGCGTGGCTTGCGGGCAAGCGCGAACCGGTGGCGGCCGCCGCGGCCACGCGGCCGCCAATCATCGCAGGCAGCCACGATCCGCTGCTCGAATGGTCGGTGCGCGAATCGCGCTGCGGACTCGCGATGCTCGCCGTCGGCAGCCGCGCGGGCGTCGACGCGTTGGTGCGTGGCGATGCGCTCGCCGCCGCCGCGCATTGGCTGGATTCGGCGAGCGGCGAATACAACGTGCCGCTCGTGCGCGAAACTCTTGGCGGTGCCGACGTGGTCGTTCTCGAATGGGCGCGACGAACGCAGGGGTTCCTGCTCCGGGAAGGCAATCGTCACCGGATCCGCAAGGTGTCCGATCTTTCACGCAAGCACGTGCGCATCGCGATGCGGCAGCCGGCGTCCGGCAGTCATCGATTGTTGACGCACCTGCTTGCGCAGGCCGGCGTGGCCTCGGATACGCTCGAGTGGTCAGCGCGTGCCGCGCATGCCGAAACGGAAGTCGCTGCGATGGTTCGCGATGGTCAGGCTGACGTTGCAGTCGGCATCGAAGCCGCGGCGCGCGCGAACGGCCTCGCCTTCGTGCCGCTCGCCGACGAACGCATGGACCTCATTGCAGGGCGGCGCGACGTGTTCGAGCCGCCGCTGCAGACGCTGCTCGCCTGGGCGCGTACACGCGAGTTCGCCGCGCAGGCGCGCGCGCTCGGCGGCTATGACATCGCGAACACCGGGCGCGTGGTATTCAACGGATGAACGAACGACTGGTTTGACGCAGATTTGAGCGGCTGTGCCAAACCGGCCGGTTGCCTCCCGGATTGACACCGTCGGCTGTTGCGCGGAGCATTTCCGAAAAGTTGGTGCCCGCGCTCGCGGATAAGCCAACGATTCAAAGGGGGGAGATCCCATGGTCCGATTGTTTCGGCGATTCGCGCTGATTGTCACGGCCGCAGCGGCCAGCCTCGGGCTGTCCGGTTGCTTGATTAGCAACATCAGCGCCAACTCGGCCGGCGGCGTGACCACGCTGCAGGCAACCGCAACGCTCCAGCAGGCATCGCCTTGCACCGTCGATACGGCGTCGCAAACGACGACGTGCACGCCGAGGATGCAAATCGCGTTGCCCGGTGCGAGTCAGGTTTTCAACTTTCTCATCCGGCTCGCCGGCTATGCGGCGCCGGTCACGCTGTATGACCCGCTGATCGTACAAGTGCCGGCGAGCATGTCGAATTTTTCGGGGTCGATTGCCGTCGGTCCGCCTGGCGTCGCCCCCGGCACCCCGTTATCCATCATTTCGGGCGTAACGTCGGTGCCGATCGATGCGAGCACCAACCTCGTTGCCGAGCCGGGAATGCAGCTCGTCATCATCGACTTTCAGGCGCCTGCCAGCGCGCCGCTCGGCACGTACACGCTGAATCTGCAATTCTCCGGGACGACGAATGCGATCAAAGTCGTTTTCGCGACCAAGCTCACTTCCGGCGCGCAGACGTATTACACGCCGATCTTTCCGTGTGTGACCAATTTCGCGAACGTCACGCCGATCACCTTCCCCGTCAATTATGCGGCACTCGTGCCGATACTCCTGTCGACACAAGGCTGCAACGGCACCACCTACAATTTCGCAGGAACCGCCGCACCTCCAGTCGCTCTCAATCAGCAGGGGCTCACAGGCTCCTGGTACGAGCCGGCGACCAGCGGACAAGGCTTCGAAGTCGAGGTCTTTCCGAATTTTGTGAGTCCGGGCGTCGGCTTGACGCAGGTGAGCTGGTTCACGTTCGACACCGTTGCAGGCGGCCCAGACCGGCAACGCTGGTATACGCTGAGCGGCAACGTTCACGACGGCCAGCCAACTGCGTCGCTGACGATTTACCGGAACACCGGCGGCAACTTCAACGGTCCGCCCGTGACGAATGGCGTCGCTGTCGGCACGGCAACGCTCGGTTTCGACTCCTGCACGGGTGGGCAGCTGAATTACACGTTCACCGATGGCTCGGGGCGTAGCGGAACAATACCGCTCACGCGTCTTACTGCGAACGCGACGTGCTCGACGACGAGTGCGCGTCCCACCAATCCCGACACTGCGCTGTCCGGCAACTGGTACGACGCGGCGACCTCGGGCCAGGGCTTCACGGTTGACGTGAGCCCTGGATCGGCGACGTTCTTCGTCGCGTGGTACACGTACGCGCCGGGCGGAGCAGCTGCGGGCGCAGCGGGTCAGCGCTGGTATACCGGTTCCGGCACATTTGCGTCGGGCATGCGCTCGGCTGGTATGACGCTGTATGAGACGACCGGCGGCACGTTCGACTCCACCGCCGGAACGTCAAACAGCGTCCCCATCGGCACAGGAACGATGACATTCCACAGCTGCTCCAGTGCAACGCTCGCCTTTACCTTCACCGGAGGAAGCAGTAGCGGGGCGAACGGGTCGATCGCGTTGACGCGCATCGGCCCGGTACCGGCCGGTTGCGTGTTCTGATCAGCGGCCGTCGCCCTCGTCCGGCACACACGCATAACGACGCGCGTCGAGGGCGACGAGTCGCACCGGTGTTCCGTAAAGTCGCTCGATGTTTTCGGCGGTCAACGCCCGGCCGACTGCATCGAGCGCAAGCGGCCTGCCGTCGGCCAGCAGCAACGCGCGATCGGCGTGCGCAAGCGCCTGATCGGGCTCGTGCGTCGAAAATAGCAACGTCATCCCCCGCGCGCGCAGGCGATCGAGTTCGCGCAGCACGCGCACGCGATTCCCGAAGTCGAGACTCGCCGTCGGTTCGTCGAGCACGATGATCGATGCCCGCTGCGCGAGCGCGCGGGCGATCATCACCAGTTGTCGCTCACCGCCGGAGAGTTCGGTAACCGGACGGGACGCAAGCATTGCGATCCCAAGCGTCGCGAGCGCGTCGGCAGCCGCGTCGCGGTCGACGCGGCCGGGTCGAGCGAATGTGCCGACGTGTCCCGCGCGTCCCATAAGGACTGCGTCGGTCACGCTGAACGCGTACGCGGGCACGTGGTGCTGCGGTACATAAGCGATCTGCGATGCACGTGCCGCAGGCGTAAGCGATGCAATCGGAGTGCCGCCGACTGCAATGCTCCCCCCGAGAGGCGGCAACAATCCGAGCACTGTGCGCAACAAGGTCGTCTTGCCCGCACCGTTGGCGCCGAGAATTGCCAGCGTCTGTCCCGACGCAAGCGCAAAAGTGACATCGGAACCGACGCGGCGCGCGCCAAAACCGTAGCTGAGCCCGCGAACTTCGAGCACGCTACAGCGCGCGCCGTACACGCGCCAGCAACGCGATGAAAACGGGCGTGCCGATCAGCGCGGTGAGGATCCCTGGCGGCACTTCGACGGCGGCCAACGAGCGTGCGATCGTGTCGATGACGAGCATGAACATCGCGCCGAAAACGACCGCAACGGGCAGTAGCCGCGAAAACTCGGGACCGACGACAAAACGCGCCATGTGCGGTACGACGAGCCCAACCCAGCCGATGATGCCGGACACCGCAACGCACGCGGACGTCGCGAGCGTCGCAGCCGCGATGACGACGGCGCGAAGCCGAGCGACGTCCACGCCGAGCGCGCGAGCTTCGTC
>JAICVH010000546.1 GCA_025935435.1 Burkholderiales bacterium | reverse complement strand
CGCGAACGCATTCCTGCTGCTGTTTGCGGCATCGCTCGCGGACTTCGCCACACCGTTGATCCTGGCGGGCAACAACTTCCCGGTGTTGCCGACTCAGGCGTATCTGCAGATCACCGGCCTGTTCGACCTGCGCGGCGGCGCGGTGCTGTCGTTCATGCTGCTGGTGCCTGCGCTGATCGTCTTCCTCCTGCAGCGCTACTGGGTGAGCCGCCGTTACTACGTGACGGTGACCGGCAAGGGCGCAAGCCAGACGCCGTTCGACAGCGTCGCGCCGTGGGTGCGCACCGCGTTGCTCACTGCATGCGCGATCATTGCCGGCATCGTCCTGTACTTTTACGCATTGCTGCTCTACGCGTCGCTGGTCGTGGCGCTCGGTGCCAATCACGCGTTCACGCTCGTGCACTATCGCGTGATCTTTACCGAGGGCCTGAAAGCGATTCGTGACACGCTGATCATCGCCGGTATCGCGATGCCGCTCGGCGGTCTCTACGGCGTGCTGGTCGGCTATCTCGTATCGCGCCGGTCATTTCCCGGGCAGCGCACGATGGAAATCACGTCGATGATCGACTATGCACTGCCCGGCACGATCGTCGGCATCGCCTATCTGATCGCGTTCAACGCGCCGCCGATCCAGATCACCGGCACCGCGCTCATCATCATCGCGTGCTACGTGTTTCGCTACGGCCCGACCGGGATCCGTACGACCATTGCATTGCTCCAGCAGATCGATCGCAGCCTCGAGGAGGCTTCGCGCGGTCTCGGCGCGGGCAGCGGAACGACGTTTCGGCGCGTGACGCTGCCGCTGATCCTGCCCGCGTTCTTCGCCGGGCTCGGCGTCGTCTTCATCCGCTCGATGACGGCGATCAGCGCCACGATCTTCCTGGTATCGATCGGCTGGACGCTCATCACCGTCAAGATTCTGCAGGACATGACGGAACTCGCGCTCGGCCCCGCGGCCGCCTTCTCGGTACTCGTCGTGGTGATCGTATTTGCGATGATCGCGCTGATCGGTCGGGTGCTGAACCTGCTGCGCGCCCCGGGCGCGCCGCGCGTCACCAGCATGCTCGGGGGATGAGCACCGTGTCACATCGGGCGATCGCGGTCGACGTCGACGGCGTATCCAAGCGCTTCACGCATCGCGTCAAAGGCGAAGTCTACGCAGCGCGGGACGTGCGGTTCAAAGCCGCACCTGGTGGATTCGTTACGCTGCTCGGCCCCTCGGGCTGCGGCAAGACGACGACGCTGCGCATGATCGCCGGGTTCGAGCAACCGGACGAGGGTCGCATCCGCTTTGGCGGCGACGACGTCACCGATTTGCCGGTCAACCAGCGCAACATCGGGTTCGTCTTCCAGAATTACGCGCTGTTTCCGCACCTGTCGGTATACGAGAACGTTGCGTATGGTCTGCAAGTGCGCGGCCAGTCGACGCAAGGCGTGGCAACACGCGTCGGCGAAGTCCTCGCCTTGGTCGGGCTCGCCGGCTACGAACAGCAATTCCCCGCGCAGCTCTCGGGTGGAGAGCAGCAACGCGTCGCGCTGGCGCGGGCGATCGTCATCGAGCCGCGCGTTCTGCTCTTCGATGAACCGCTGTCCAATCTCGATGCGAAGCTGCGCGTGCAGATGCGTGACGACATTCGCGAACTGCAGCGCCGGCTGGCGATCACGACGATCTACGTTACGCACGATCAGGAAGAAGCGATGGCCGTCTCCGACCATATCGTCGTAATGAACCAGGGAAGCATCGTCCAGGAAGGAAGCGCGGAGGACCTCTATCACCGGCCAGCCTCCGAATTCGTCGCAACCTTCGTTGGTCGCGTGAACCTCATCGGCGGCACGGTCACAGGGCGAAGCGGTGAGCGTGCGTCGGTGTCGGCGCTTGGCGGTACCTTCCAGGCGCGCGTCGGCGCCGTGGCACTCGACGTCGGCGGACGCACGCGGCTCGTGCTGCGTCCGGAAGCCATTGCCATTTCACGCCGGAGCGACGGGCTGCCGGCGCGTGTGACGATGCGAACGTTCCTCGGCGAGAAGGTCGAGTATCGACTGCGATGCGCGGACGTGGAACTTCAGGCGATTCGCCACAGCAGCGGCGCCGACGACACGATCAGCGTCGGCGACCAGGTTTCGTTGCATTTCGCGGATGAGGCGCTTGTCGCGCTTCCGGAGACGAATCGATGAATGTTCGCGCATTGCTCGTCGGCGCAGCGCTGATCGCGGTTGCGCTCACGGTTCGGGCGCAATCCGAAGTGCATGGCAGCTCGGATGTCTATGCGGATCGTGATGTCGCACTCGTGTGGAGCGTGCTACGCGGTGCGACCGACGCCGACACCGCGGTCGTCATCAGGGTCTCGGCCAACGCGAAGACCTATCGCTCGCTCGCCGTCGTGGGCATCAATCCCTTCACCAAGGCAGCGCAACCGTTGCAGCCGCCGATCGAACTCGAAGCGATCGTCGATGTTCGGGTGCCGCGCGGACGCTTCGCCGAGCTGCCGCGAACGGAGCTGAGGTTTTACGCAACGGCGGCGGATGCGCAATCGGGCGCGCCAAAGCTCACCGTCTACTACCTCGGCGTACCCGACACGACGCCCGAGTTCGTGGATCGCGCGAAGCTCGACGCGTATCTCAGCGAGCGG
>JAICVH010000565.1 GCA_025935435.1 Burkholderiales bacterium | reverse complement strand
CAAGGTTTGCGCGGATTGGCGGTACACGCGTTCGTCCGCTCGCTGAAGCGTCCGTCCGCTTGTTGAAGTTTGTCCCGCACCGACGCCGCGACTTGGCGCACAATTCGCGCCGGGCGCGCGCCCCGCGCGCCAACTGCGGCTGGAGATACGAATGAAATTTCGCTTTCCGGTAGTCATCATCGACGAGGACTACCGCTCGGAGAACGCCAGCGGACTCGGCATTCGCGCGCTCGCGCGGGCCATCGAATCGGAGGGGATGGAGGTCGTCGGCGTGACGAGCTACACCGACCTCGCGAGCTTCGCGCAACAGCAGTCGCGCGCGTCGGCGTTCATCCTGTCGATCGACGACGAGGAGTTCGGCGGCGGCTCACAGGAGGAAATCCGCACGGCGCTCCAGTCGCTGCGCGCATTCGTCGAGGAGATCCGCTTTCGCAATTCCGAAATCCCGGTGTTCCTGCACGGCGAGACGCGGACGTCGCGGCATATACCGAACGACATCCTGCGGCAGTTGAACGGCTTCATTCACATGAACGAGGACACGCCGGAATTCGTCGCGCGCTATATCCTGCGCGAGGCGCGCACGTACCTCGCGAGCCTCGCGCCGCCATTCTTTCGCGCGCTCGTTCACTACGCGAACGACGGCTCGTATTCGTGGCACTGTCCCGGTCATTCGGGCGGGGTCGCCTTCCTGAAGAGCCCGGTCGGGCAGATGTTCCACCAGTTCTTCGGTGAAAACCTTCTGCGCGCGGATGTCTGCAATTCGGTCGACGAGTTGGGGCAGCTCCTCGATCACTCGGGTCCGGTCGCGGCGTCCGAGCGCAATGCCGCGCGCATTTTCCAGACCGACGAGCTGTATTTCGTCACCAACGGGACGTCGACGTCGAACAAGATGGTGTGGCACGCGACGGTCGCCCCGGGCGACATCGTCGTCGTCGACCGCAATTGTCACAAGTCGGTGCTGCATGCGATCACGATGACCGGCGCGATTCCGGTGTTCCTGACGCCGACGCGCAATCACATGGGCCTGATCGGCCCGATTTCGATGGACGAGTTCCGCTGGGAGAACATCGAAAGGAAGATCCGCGCGCATCCGTTCGCCCGCAACGTCAAGACCAAACCGCGCATCCTGACGCTGACGCAGAGCACGTACGACGGCGTGCTCTACAACGCCGACACGATCAAGGACCTGCTGTCGACGAAGATCGACACGCTGCATTTCGACGAAGCGTGGCTGCCGCACGCGGCGTTCCACGACTTCTATCGCGGCATGCACGCGATCGGCAAGGACCGTCCGCGCTCCAAGGACGCGCTGATCTTTTCGACGCAGTCGACGCACAAGCTGCTCGCCGCCTTGTCACAGGCCTCGCAGATCCTGGTCCAGTACAGCGAGACGCGCCAGCTCGACCGCTACCGCTTCAACGAGGCGTACCTGATGCATTCGTCGACGTCGCCGCAGTACGCGATCATCGCGTCTTGCGACGTCGCCGCGGCGATGATGGAACCGCCGGGCGGCACCGCGCTCGTCGAGGAATCGATCATGGAGGCGCTCGACTTCCGGCGCGCGATGCGCAAGGTCGACGAGGAGTACGGCGACTCGTGGTGGTTCCGCGTGTGGGGTCCAGAGCATCTCGCCGAGGAGGGCATCGGCGATCGCGAGGACTGGATGATCCGCGCCGAGGACAAGTGGCATGGCTTCGGCGATCTCGCGCCCGGTTTCAACATGCTCGATCCGATCAAGGCGACGGTGCTGACGCCGGGGCTCGACGTGGCCGGCGACTTCGCCAATCACGGGATTCCGGCAGCGATCGTCACCAAGTATCTGGCCGAGCACGGCGTGATCGTGGAGAAGACGGGCCTGTATTCGTTCTTCATCATGTTCACGATCGGCATCACGAAGGGCCGCTGGAACACGCTTCTCACCGCGTTGCAGCAGTTCAAGTCCGACTACGACACCAATCAGCCGCTCTGGCGGGTCCTGCCCGAATTCGCGCTGGCGTATCCGCGGTATGAAAAGACCGGACTTCGCGAGCTGTGCGACAACATCCACGGCATCTACAAGGCGAACGACATCGGCCGGTTGACGACCGAAATGTACCTGTCGAACCTCGAGCCCGCGATGAAACCGGCGGACGCCTTCGCGCGCATGGCGCATCGCGAAATCGAACGCGTCGAAATCGACGACCTCGAGGGGCGCGTGACGAGCGTCCTGCTGACGCCGTATCCTCCCGGCATTCCGCTGCTGATTCCGGGCGAGCGGTTCAACCGGCAGATCGTCCGCTATCTGCAGTTCGCGCGCGACTTCAATGAACGGTTCCCCGGCTTCGACACCGACATCCATGGACTCGTCGAAGAGGAGATCGCCGGACGCAAGCGTTATTTCGTCGATTGCGTCGCCGGTGCCAAGGTCATCGCCGCGATGCCGACGTTGCGCGTGCGCAGCGTGAAGAAGGGCGGGTAGCGCGCGCGTGGCAGATCGACCGCGTCTCAAGGCCGGCCATGACCCATAAATATGGT
>JAICVH010000095.1 GCA_025935435.1 Burkholderiales bacterium | reverse complement strand
GTCGACGGCTTGGATTCCTCGGTGACGATGCCCGGCTTGCCGATGCACGCATCGGCGATTGCGCGCGCGGTGGCTTCGTCCCACAGCCGTTCGGGGCGACGATCGGCGTCTTCCGACTCGTTGCCCTTGTCGCTCGCTGCGACACCCTTGCGGAACTGCTCGTCGAACCAGCGGCCGGTGTATTCGCCAGCTTCCGCGCGGAAGGTGCCGATCAACTCCCAGTAATTCCGCGGTACGAACGAGCGGATCTTTTCTTCGCGCTCGACCAGAATGGCGAGCGTGGGCGTCTGCACGCGGCCGACAGTCGTGAGCTGGAATCCTCCCGACTTCGAGTTGAACGCCGTCATCGCGCGCGTGCCGTTGATGCCGACGAGCCAGTCGGACTCGGATCGACACACGGCCGCATCCGCGAGCGGGCGCATTGCCGCGTCGCTTCGCAATCGCTCGAAACCGTCGCGAATCGACGCGGGCGTCATCGACTGCAACCACAGGCGGTCGATCGGCTTCGTGGTCTTCGCGTATTGGACGATGTAACGAAAGATGAGCTCGCCTTCGCGACCCGCGTCGCACGCGTTGATCAGCCGGTCGACATCCTTGCGCTTGATGAGCCGCAACAGTGTCTTCAGCCGTGCTTCGTTCTTTTCGATCGGCTGCAGCGCGAAATGCGAAGGGATGGCGGGCAGATGCGCGAACGTCCATTTGCCGCGCTTCACCTGCTCCTCTTCCGGCATGCCGATTTCGAGCAGGTGACCAACGGCCGAGGACAGGACGTACTGGTCGCTTTCGAAGTAGTCGGCGTGCTTCACAAAGCCGCCGAGCACGCGCGCGATGTCGGCGGCGACCGAAGGCTTTTCGGCGATGATCAGTTGCTTCAAAAGAGTCGTGATCCGAGGGAGCGGTGTCGTCGCTTAGGGGAATGCGCCGCCGGGACGTACAGCGCGGCGATAGCTGCAACATGTGGCTCGTCCGAGCGCTTGGCAAGGACGAAACGAGGGGGCCGATACTACCGAAGGTTCATCCGGCCGGGCAACCTTCCATTCGGCCGAACCGCAGCGCGTCGGGTGAGACGGCGCGCGGGATGCGCGTCACACGACCACGGGCCGTGGTCGCGTCCACAGTTAGCGCACACTACGCCGTCGCGGTGTCCGCTGGTGCCGGCAACGCTTCGGCGCGCTGCCGCTGCCACAAACCGCCCGGCAAGGCAGTCACGAGACCGTCGAGCTCGAGACGCACCAGCCCCGCCGCGATGACGTCGGCGGGCTTGCCCGCGCGCGCGACGAGCGCGTCGATCGTCACCGGATCGTAACCGAGGCTCGACAAGAGCCAGACCTGATCGACCGATGCCAACGCGAGTGGAGCACGCGGGGTGGACGCGCCGCTTTGCCCGAGACCGAGTTCCACCAGCACGTCGTCGGCGGTTTCGACGAGCTTCGCGCCGTCGCGAATGAGCTTGTGGCACCCGCGGGCAAACGGCGAATGAATCGAGCCAGGGATGGCGAATACTTCGCGGCCCTGCTCGCCCGCCCAGCGCGCCGTGATCAGCGAACCCGATGACAGCGTCGCTTCGACGACGAGCACGCCGCGGGCGAGTCCGCTGATCAGGCGATTGCGTCGCGGAAAATGTTCCTTGCGGGGTGGCGTGCCGGGTAGGAACTCGGTGACGATCCCGCCCGCCTCGGCGATGCGCCGGGCGAGATCGCGATTACGCGCCGGATACACGCGGTCGGGGCCCGTGCCCGTGATCGCAAGCGTTGAAGCGGCCGTGCCGAGCGCGCCTTCGTGCGCAGCGGCATCGACACCAAGCGCAAGACCGGACACGATCGTGAGGCCCGCATCGGCAAGCGCATGCGCAAACGCCCGTGCCGTCGCCCTTCCCTGTGGCGTTGCGTTACGACTGCCGACGATCGCGAGCGCAGGACGATTCAGCAACCGACGATCGCCGAGATAGAACACCACGGGCGGCGCATGACCGAGGTCGAGCAACGCGCGTGGATAGTCGGTATCGTCCCACGCGATCAGGTGATGCGAGGAATCGTCGAGCCAGCGAACGGTTGCCTCGAGCTCGAGCGCGGGCACGGGTGCCCGTACGGCGGCTGCAATCTCGGTCGGGACGAGCTGCGTCAGCCGCGCGGGCGGCGCATCGAGGACGGCTTGCGGGTCACGCAACTCACGCAGCAGCGCAACCAGCGCGCGCTGCGGCAGCCGCTTGTGTGCAAGCGTTGCCCAGGCGAGCGTGCGCGGATCGAGCGTCAGGGGGTGCGAACGTAGTCGCCGCTGCGGACCGCGTCGGTGGAGTTCAGCACGATCGCGTACGCCACGCGATCGAAGACGCGGAACACCATCAGGATGCCCGTGCGTTCGTCCGGTACCTTCAGATAGCGCGGCGGCGTGAACACCGTCGTCTGGTCCAGGTTCGGGAACATCAGCGTCTGCTCGTTCGGGTTCGGCCGGCGATCGCGAATCGGCGCGACAACCCGGTAGATCGCCAGCACATGGCCGACTTCCAGTCCGTCGCTCGCGCCCTTGTCGAGGGTCACGACGTAGCCGCGGCCCGTTTCGAGGCCGTCGCGGGCAAGCTTGAGGATACGTCCGTCGATCGACCGATCAGGCGCGTGGGGCACGTAGTTCTGCAGCACTTCGTGCGCTGCCGGCAGCAGGCGGTCGCCGATGACGATTTCCTCCGTCGCCGACTCGATGCGTGCCGTCGACACGTCGGCGAAGCGTTCGACGCGTGCGGTACCGAGAAACCGGTTTTCGTAGCCGAGCGTCTCGCCCTTGTCGTTCACGAGCCGCTCGCCGGGACGATAGATGAACCAGAGATCGCCGGCCTTGGGATCGAGACCGACCGCATAGACCAGATCGGACTGCCCGCGAACGACGCGGTCATCGCGTCCGGCAACGATCTCGGGGGCGTCGGACAGTCCGGTCGGACCGGTGATCATCGGCCGCGTCAGAAACGGTTCGATGTCGCCCGGCGGAATCGGCGGAATCGCTTGCGCTTCGAGCGGCGAAACTCGCACCTCCGGTGCAAGTCTCACCGTGTTGCGCGACAATGCAAGTTGCGGACGGCCATCGACGATCGACAGGCTGATGACGTCGCCGGGGTAGATCCGATGGGGATTCTTGATCTGCTCGCGGTTCATCCGCCACACGTCGGGCCAGCGCCATGGGTCCTTGAGGAACTTGCCGGCGATGCCCCAAAGCGTGTCGCCTTTCTGCACCGTGTAGCTGGACGGCGCATTGTCGGCAGGCTGCAGCGGCTGCGCCAACAGTGGCGCCGCCACGGCGAGAATGGAAAGGATCGCCGCGCCGGCGGTCAGGCGCTTCGCTATGTTAACGTGTTGACGCATATGGCCTCTTTCTCGTCGGGAGGACTTGCTAACGTCCTAAACCGCCACAAAATAAGGACTTAAGGACGATTCTGCATCCAGGGCCTTGCATTTTGCAAGCCGAATGATCGATGGCGCTGCTTCCGATACTCGAATACCCCGATCCGCGTCTCAAAAAGGTTGCAGCCCCGGTGGCGGCGGTGACCGCGGACGTCCGCAAGCTGGTGCGGGACATGGCCGAAACCATGTACGCCGCGCCAGGCGTCGGGCTCGCGGCCACGCAAGTGAACGTTCACAAACGCGTGATCGTCATCGACATCTCCGATCACAAGGACGACCTCCGCGTGTTCATCAACCCCGAGATCCTGTCCGCCGAGGGAGAAGCCCTGTGCGAGGAAGGCTGCCTGTCCGTTCCCGGGTACTACGACAAGGTGACGCGCGCGGCGCGCGTTCGCGTACGTGCGCTCGATGAGCATGGCGAAACGTTCGAATTGGATGCGGAAGGACTGCTGGCCGTCTGCATTCAGCACGAAATGGACCATCTGATAGGCAAGGTTTTCGTCGAATACCTGTCGCCGCTGAAGCGCGCCCGACTCACTGCCAAGTTGCGCAAGAAGCAACGTCTCGCCGGCTGAACGGGCGCCGCGCGATGCGCGTAGGCTTCGCCGGTACGCCGGACTTCGCCGTCCGCATGCTCGATGCAGTGCGTGGCGCCGGTTACACGATACCGGTCGTGCTCACGCGACCCGATCGGCCATCCGGCCGAGGCCTCGCGGTCGCGTCTTCGGCAGTCAAGCGCTACGCGCAGGCGCAGGGTTTGACGATCGAGCAGCCGGCGAGGCTTCGCTCGGATGCCGTGCAGACGGCGCTGCGCGCCACCGAGCTCGATGCGCTGGTCGTTGCCGCCTATGGCCTGATACTGCCGCAAGCCGTCCTTGATTGGCCGCGGCACGGCTGCCTGAACGTCCACGCATCATTGCTGCCGCGCTGGCGCGGTGCGGCACCGATTGCCCGCGCAATCGAGGCCGGCGACGCTTTGACCGGCGTCACGATCATGCAGATGGACGCCGGCCTCGATACCGGACCGATGCTGCGTCAGCAAAGTATCCCGATTGCGGCGCGGGACACCGCGGGAACGCTGCACGACCGGCTGGCCGACCTCGGTGCGCGCCTTCTCGTCGACACGCTGGACGCGTTGCGCCGCGACCGCAGCCTGTCGGCGACGCCGCAACCCGCGGAGGGTGTCACTTACGCGAACAAGATCGAACGCGCCGATCGTGTCGTTCGATGGACGAGCGAGGCCGATGCGATCGACCGGCAGATACGCGCGCTGTCGCCGGCGCCCGGCGCGCTGGCGGCCTTTGACGGCGCAGCGCTGCGTCTGGTCACGGCGTGCCCGCTGGACGGGACGGCGATAGCCGGTGACCCCGGGACGGTGCTCGACGTGACGTCCGCGGGCATCGACCTCGCTTGCGGCAGCGGTACCCGGGTGCGCTTGGTGGACGTCCAGCCCGCGAGCGGGCGCGTGATGACGGCGTCGGCGTTTGCAGCGGGGCGCGGGATTCGCGCCGGCACGCGCTTCGACACGCTCGCCGCGTAACGGGATGCACAACGAGCAGATGCAGGCAGCGCGCGCGGTGACGCGCGTGCTCGAAGGCGCGCAGCTTCGCACCGCGCTCGCCGAAGTCGACGCGCACGATGCGTCGCGCGGCCAGGCATTCGTCCAGGAGCTCGCGTACGGGACGCTGCGCCATCTGGGCAGGCTGGAAGCGATCGCCGGGCAGCTGGTGCGTAAGCCGATGTCGGACGCGCTGCTCCGCGCGCTCGTCGACGTCGCGCTCTATCAACTCGAAGAGACGCGTGCTCCGGCATTCGCCGTCGTCGATCGCGCGGTTGCCGCAGCGGGCACGCTCGTTCGCCCCGCCGCAAAGCCGCTCGTGAATGCGTTGCTGCGTCGATATCTGCGCGAACGCGACGCCGTGAACGCCGCGATTCGCGACAACGAAGTCGCGCGCTGGTCGTATCCGCAGTGGTGGATCGACCGCGTGCGGCGTGATCATCCCGATGACTGGATGGCGATTCTCGATGCAGGCAACGTGCGCCCACCGCTCACGCTGCGCGTCAATCGTGCGGTAACAGAACGCGGCGCGCTGCTGGATGCGTTTCATGCAGCAGGCATCGACGCGCAGGCCGCGGGTGCGGCAGGTGTCATCGTCGCCGAACCGCGGCCCGTCGGCGATTTGCCCGGCTTCGCCGCCGGCGCCTTCGCCGTGCAGGATCTTGGCGCGCAACTCGCAGCGCCGCTGCTCGGCGTGAAGGACGGCATGCGCGTGCTCGACGCCTGCGCGGCGCCCGGCGGAAAGACGGCGCACGTTCTGGACGACGCCGACATTGACTTGATCGCGCTCGACCTCGATGCCGAACGACTCGAACGTGTTCGGGACAATCTCGTGCGGCTGCGCCTTTCCGATCGACGTGTGCGCATCATCGCGGGGGATGCAGGGCGGCCGGACGCATGGTGGGATGGGCGGCCGTTCGACCGCATCCTGCTCGATGTCCCATGCACCGCATCCGGCGTGGTTCGGAGGCACCCCGACGGCAAATGGCGGCACCGCGCCTCCGACGTCGACCGCTTTGCGCGCGAGCAGGCGCGACTGCTCGATGCAGCGTGGGCGCTGCTCGCACCGGGTGGCAAGCTGCTTTACGCAACCTGTTCGGTGTTCACGGCCGAAAATGGCGATCGGATCGACGCCTTCCTGCGCCAGCACAGCGATGCGTTGCGCGAATCCCTCATGTTTGCGGACGGGGTCGCGCACCGTGACGGGCAACTCTTGCCTTGCTCTTCTGGCGCGGGCCACAATCAGGACGGGTTTTTCTACGCGCTCGTCGCCAGGCGCTGATGGGGTCGAAGGGCCGCATCGGTCGCCGGTCCGGCGCTCCGCCACGCCGTCCCGCTCCGCGGGGTCAGGTTTCCGTTGCGTCCCGCCGGCATGACGATCGACTCTCGCCGAGACCGCGCGCCGTTGTCCAAGGGGCGACGAGACGTGCTCGCGCTGCTGCTGGCGTTCGCCACCGTGGCTTCGATGCCGGCGCGCGCCGACACGATTCCGGTCGTCTCCGCGCAATTGCGGATCGAGGAAGGCGAAGTCCTGCTGTCCGCCGAATTCGATTTCGCACTAACGCCTGCGCTCGAGCAGGCGCTCGAGAAGGGCATTCCGCTGTATTTCACGATCGAGGTCGAGATATCGCGCTCGCGCCCGCTGTGGTTTCCCGAGAAGATCGCCGAATGGTCGATTACCTATCGCGTGTCGTACAGCTCGCTGACCCGCCAGTACCGCGTCGCGAGCGGCCCGTTCGGGCAGACGTTCGAGTCGCTCGAGGACGTCCAGCGGTTCATCGGTCACGTCGCGTCGCGGCCGGTTGCGTCGGCCGAGGATGTGACGAAGGGCGTTCGCTACGAGGTGGCGCTACGTGAGAAGCTCGACGTGAACCAATTGCCGAAGCCCTTCCAGATCAACGCGCTCGCGTCGCGCGAATGGCAGTTGAGCTCGGACTGGTACCGATTCACGTTCACGCCATGACGAACCTGCTCGGGTCGCGGCGATTACGCTGGATCGCACTCGCGTTCGCGTGCCTGTCGGCGATCGGCGTGTTCCTGCTCGCAACGGCGGCGGCGAACACCGATCTCTTCGCCGGTCACTACAACACGCTCGTCGTCATCAACGGCGCATTGGTTGCGCTGCTGATGCTAATCGTCGCCGGGCAACTGTTGCAGTTGTGGCGCAACCTGCGTTCCGGAGTGTTCGGCTCGCGGCTCGCGCGGCGGCTCGTGCTGCTGTTTGCGCTGGTCGCGTGCGTACCCGGTGCGCTGATCTATGCGGTCTCGGCGCAATTTCTCGGGCGCAGCATCGAGAGCTGGTTCGACGTCCGCGTCGATCGCGCGCTCGACGGCGGGATCAACCTCGGGCGCAGTTCGCTGGATTACCTGCTGAAGGAAACGAACAATCGGGCGACGCTGATCGCGGTGGCGCTCGCCGATGCGCCCGGTGGACCGGGCCCGGCGCTGACACGCGCCGCCGAGCAGGTGGGCGTGTACGAGGCGGCCCTGTACGCACCGTCGGGAAGCGTGCTCGCCGTCGCGGGTGCAGGCGGCAGCATGACGCCCGAACCGCTTCCCGGCGACGCGTTGCGGCGCGCTCGACTGCAACAAACCTACGCGAAGGTCGAGCAGACGCAGGACGGGGGACTGATGTTGCGCGTCGTCGTGCCGGTGAACAGCAGCGATCGCATGGATCCGTTGCGCGTGCTGCAGGTGATCGAGCGGGTTCCGCGCACACTTGCGCAGGATCTGGAAAAAGTCCAGGCGGGCGCGCGCGACTACCAGGAGATCTCGTTTTCCCGCGCCGCATTGAAGCGTCTGTATCAATTGACGCTCGCGCTCACGCTGCTTCTCGCGCTCACGTCGGCGCTGAGTCTCGCCGTCGTGCTGTCGGAGCGCTTCGCCGAGCCGCTCGGCCTGCTCGCGGAAGG